>JARGFC010000047.1:0-8624 GCA_038397925.1 Treponemataceae bacterium | reverse complement strand
CTCGACCACTTTAGAAAAACACGGATGTTTTTCTAAAGTGAGCGTTAGGCACATTCAAAGTTGGTTTGCATTTTTCAAAATGCAAACCAAAACAAAATTGTGGCGATAATTTACGCCACAATTTTGGTCGGAGCCGAAGCGGAGCTTTGAATACGCCGACCGCTTTCAAATAGACGAGGTAGATGCTAGGAGTAAGACAAAAATAACCGCAGGCGTATCGAGATACGTTGAGGATTATTTTTGTTGAAGCGACAACGTAGATGCCCGTATATTTGGAAGCGGGAACGCCTAGAAAGATATTTTTCAAACCATAGCGTAAAAAAAATAAAATGGTATAATAATAAAAATGAGTAAGCGAAAAGATTTGCACAGGATAGCGACAGAGGCACCATCTCGTAGTGGGGTTTATTTTTGGAAAGATGAGGATGGAAAAATTATTTATGTGGGAAAGGCAAAGTCGTTAAAGAATCGCTTGCTTTCGTATTTTGCAAAAACAAAGGATGTAAAGACGCGTATTTTGGTGGCGCGGGCAAGAGAGCTGGATTACATTGAAACGAAAACAGAATACGAAGCTTTACTTTTAGAAAACACTTTAATAAAAAAATATAAACCTAAATATAATATTAGTCTTAAAGACGGAAAAACTTATCCAGTTATAAAAATTACAAATGAAAAATTCCCTGTTGTTTTTAGAACTCGTACTTTGAAAAATGATGGAGCGTTTTATTTCGGTCCCTTTCCAAATGTTTACGCTGTGGATAATTTTTTACATTTAATAAAACAAAATTATAAATTGCGACAATGCAAGGTTTTGCGAAAGCGAAAATATCCTTGTCTTTATTATCATATTGAAAAATGTACTGCTCCTTGTTGTGAAAAAATTTCTGCTGAAGATTATAATAAAGAAATAAATGAAGTAAAAAATTTATTAACAAACGCAAAAAGTTTGGATGCTTTGGAAAAACAAATGCAAGAGGCAGCAATGGCTTTGGACTTTGAAAAAGCAAAACGCTTACGAGATGGCATTCAGTCTATTTTAGCTTTGCATAATCAAAATGTAGTTGAAGACTTGGATGCTAATTCCCGAGACTACATTGCTTGGGCGAGTGAGGGAGCGATGATAAGTTTTACAGTTTTGAAAATGAGACAAGGAAAATTAGTTGGTCGGGATTTGTATCAAACTCAATCATTAAAAAGCGATAGTGAAGTTGTGCAAGAATTTTTGCCAATGTATTATAAAGATAAAAAAGAAGTGCCTCCTACAATTTTTATTTTAGCAGCTGATAATAGTAACGAAGAAAATGATTATAGTAATAATGTAAATTACAATGATAATGATTTAATAAATAATTGGTTTAAAAATAAATTATCCAGTGATGCAAAAATTATTAGTTTGCCTATTTTATTAAAACAAAACTATAGCGAAAAAAAGATTGACGGTAATTCTTATGTTGCCGAAGAAACAAAAACTTATTTTGCAGATGAACTTCGCAAAACAATTTCTGTTTCTGCTGATGACGAAAATTTAGCGAACGATTTTAAAATGCAATTAAAAGATTTTCGTCATCATCGGGCAGCTTTAAGTATGGCGTATTTTAATGCACGGGAAGATTTGTCGCGACGGTTGCGTGAGTACGGAGACTGGGCGGGGCTTGAAGAATTAAAAAAAGTTTTAAACTTAAAAGTTTTACCAGCACGAATTGAAGGTTTTGATATTGCTCATTTAGATGGACAAGATACGGTGGCAAGTATGGTTTCGTTTAAAGATGGTAACCCTGACAAAAAAAATTATCGTATTTTTAAACTGCGAACAACTGAAGGAATAGTTGACGACTATGCTTCGATAAAAGAAGTTGTTGCTCGACGATACACAAGGGTTTTAAATGAAGACGGAGAACTGCCTGATTTAATTTTAGTTGACGGTGGCTTGGGACAGGTAAATGCAGCTTTTAAAATCTTGTCTGCTTTAAAGTTAAATATTCCGCTTGTGGGTTTAGCAGAACGGAATGAGGAAATTTTTTTTCCAAATAATAGCAAGCCCCTAATTCTTGCTCGTAAAAGTTCTGCCCTTCGTCTTTTACAAAGAGTGCGAGATGAGGCACATCGGTTTGCTACAAGTAAAAATAAACAACGACGAGAAAAAAAGAATCTTCAAATGAGCTTTGAGGTTTTGCCGAATGTTGGTAAAAAGCGAGCAAAACTTTTGTTAGAAAATTTTGGTTCTCTAAAAAAACTTTCAGTTGCAAGTGAAGAAGAAATTATAAAAGCATTAAAGGTTAGCAAAAAAATTGCTAGGGAAATTTCTTTAGCAACAAAAAACCTAATTGAAAAATAATGGAAATAATTATGAGCAATGCAAAAAATTTTTTTTGGGAAGTTAAAGATTTAACAAAGCCAACTAGGTTGGATGTTTTTTGTGCAAGTAAAAATCCTTCGCTTACGCGTTCACAAATTAAAACGACCTTAGTTTCTGTCAAGGTTAATGGCACAGAGGCAAAGCTTTCAAAAAAAATTTTTAATGGAGATATGGTTGACTTGAAAGTCAAACCGTCTGTGCCAGAGAGTATAGAGCTTTTTCCTAGTCCGCTAAAAATTGTGTATGAGGATAAAAATATTATTGTGGTTGAAAAGCCAAGCGGAATGGTTAGTCATCCAGCAGCGGGACATTATACAAAAACTTTAGTAAATGCTCTAGAGTTTTATCGGCGGGAGCTTTCAGATTTTGCTGATGAGTTTTCAAAAGCTTCGCTTGAGTTTAATGACAAAAGTTTGAGACGAGGAATTGTGCATCGTTTGGACAAGGACACTTCGGGACTTATTTTAACAGCTCGCAATAAAAAAGCTGAAAGTTTTTACATTGAATCTTTTAAAAAACGAAAAATAGAAAAATATTATATTGCAATTTTAAATAAACCGTTGCAAAAAAAATCAGGGCTTTTAATGACTAGCATTTTTCGTTCCAAACATAATCGACAAAAATTTTTAGCGAGCAGCGATTTAACAAAGGGCAAGCTTGCTGTCACTCGTTACAAAGTGTTAAAAGAATTAAAAAATTTTTCTCTTGTACTTTTTAAAATTTACACAGGCAGGACGCATCAAATTAGAGTGCATTCAAAATTTTTAAATTCAGGAATTGTTGGCGACCCAATTTATAACAAAGATAAAAAACACACACTTATGCTTCACGCTATAAAATTAAAATTCAAAACTCAGGAAGGAAATATTTTAAACTTAAAAACAAAAGTGCCTGAAAGATTTTTAGACTTTTGGTGGGGGATTAAATAACAAGGAACTTAACTGTAATAAGCAAATTTTATACCCTCTTGACATTTTATGATTTTTATTATATATTGCCAAAATGATTGAATTAATAAAAGACATTTTACAATTTGAAGCAAAAGAACAAGAGATTTTTGTTTGTGGTTGGATTCGCACAAAGCGTGAAACTAAAAATTTAGCTTTTTTAGAAGTGAACGATGGTTCTTGCTTTTCTTCGATTCAAGTGATTTTCGACTTGGACAAAGCGGACGACTCTATTAAGCAAGAGTTAAAACGAGTTTCTACAGGGGCATCGGTACGAGTGCAGGGAAAATTGGTTGCATCACCCGGTGCGGGGCAGAGTGTAGAATTGCAGGGGGAAACCTTGCAAGTTTACGGTGAAGCTAGTCCCGAAAATTATCCCTTGCAGAAAAAAAAGCATTCAATGGAGTTTTTGCGTGAAATTGCTCACTTACGCCCGCGAACAAATACCTTTGGTGCAGTTGCTAGAGTTCGTAATCAAATGTCTTTTGCAATTCATAATTTTTTCCAAGAGCGTGGTTTTCAATATGTTCATACCCCACTAATTACAGGTTCCGACTGTGAGGGGGCGGGCGAAATGTTTCAAGTAACAACCTTTGATATTGAAGAAATAACAAAAAAGGCTTTAGAAAAAAAACTTTCTCCTAGCGACTTTAAGCTAAACTACGCTGATGATTTTTTCGGAAAAAAAACTTATTTGACTGTTTCAGGGCAACTTGAAGGAGAAGCTTATGCTACAGCCCTCAGTCGAATTTACACATTTGGTCCAACCTTTCGTGCAGAAAACTCCAACACAACTCGACATTTGTCTGAATTTTGGATGGTAGAACCTGAAATGGCATTTTTCGAACTAAAGGACAATATGGATTTGGCGGAAGATTTTGTCCGTTATTTGTTAAAATGGGCTCTTGAAAAATGTACCGAAGATTTAGAATTTTTTGACAAGGGAATTAAGCCAAACTTGATTAAAACCTTACGCCACGTTGTAGAAACCCCCTTTGTAAGAATTAGCTACACAGAGGCGATAAAATTGCTGGAAAAACACCCCTCCAAATTTGAATATAAGCCATTTTGGGGGTGCGATCTACAAACTGAACACGAAAAGTTTTTGACAAGTGAAGTTTTTAAAAGTCCCGTTATTGTAAACAATTATCCAAAGGAAATAAAATCCTTTTATATGAAACAAAACTCAGATGGTAAAACTGTTGCCGCAATGGATGTTTTGGTTCCTGAACTTGGTGAAATTATTGGAGGATCAGAACGAGAAGCAGACTATGAAAAACTTGCTCAACGTATTCGCGATCTCAAACTTCCTATGAAACCTTACGAATGGTTTTTAGATCTTCGCCGTTTTGGTACTGTTCCTCATTCGGGATTTGGATTAGGTTTTGAGCGTCTCCTCCTTTATGTTACAGGAATGGCAAATATTCGAGATGTGATTCCCTTCCCAAGAGCACCGAAACTAGCGGACTTTTAGGTTTTGAGAATAATAAAGGAACTTGACTTCCAAAAATAAAATTTAAAAAAGGGCTTGACAAAAAAGGGTTTTTGTTATATACTTAAATTTCATTGGCGCCGTACCCAAGTGGTAAGGGAGAAGTCTGCAAAACTTTTATACATCAGTTCGATTCTGATCGGCGCCTGTTACCTTTTTTTACTTTTGAGGAAAGCTACAGCGAATGATTTTAGTCTATGCTACTTTTTTTGCAGGTGTTTTATATTATCTTTCCAGTAGAGAAGAGCCTTCTATGGGCTTTGTTGCCTTTTTAGCTGGCGCCTTTCTCGGAGTTATTTCATCTTTAATTTTAACTTGGATATCCCTAGAAAGCTTTTCTGGTTCAGCTTCGTTTTTTAAAGAAACGGCTCGAATTTATTTTACTTATTTTTTTATACCAATTATAATTTCTGTGCCTGTTTATTTGCTTTTTGCGTTTTCTCTTTCGGAGGAAACTTTTGTAAATTTGCCTGCTATGCTTTTGGGACTTTTCACAGTTATCTTTATAGTTGCTACATTTGTCCACAGGTATGAACCAGAAAGTTTTAAGGCGGAAATTTTGCTTTTGCTTATATTTAGTGTAGTTTTTTTGGCGGAGCTTTTAGTTAAAATTTTTCTTTCACTTACTTTAATTCCACCGAGCTTGGGTTTTTTAATTGCTATTGCTTGTTTAATGATTTTGTGCTTTCCTATTTCGCTGATTTTAGGAATGTACCATTTTACAAATGCTCGCTTTTTTACACTTACTATTTCGGTTGTTCTTTTAGTAGCTCTAATTATACCGCAACGAATAATTTCTATTACAAAATAATTTGTGTTAAATAATTTGTCAAAGCTGAAAGTTTTGTAAAGTCTGCTACTTGACTTTTTTGGCTTACTTGGTAAAATGCAAACTAGGGGCTATTATGAACTTTGAAATCAAAACCTTGGGCGAGTGTACAATTCCTTCTCCGCTTATTTTTTCAAAAATTGCTGGAGATTTTGCTGCAAACTATGTTTCTGACAATGAAACAATAAACTTTAATATTTTTATAAATAGGGATGCAAAACGCCCTGAAGAGATTTTGTTAGAACGAGCAGGCGTTCGAGAAAAAATTTTTTTTGAACCTTCGGAAGTTCACGCTGCCATTACAACTTGTGGCGGACTTTGTCCGGGCTTAAACGATGTAATTAGAGCTATAGTACGAACTTTGCAAAATCGTTATGGTGTTAAAAAAATAACGGGTATAAAATATGGCTATCAAGGCTTTTTGGACGAATATGGTTTTCCCACGATGAAATTAAATTCAGATGTTGTAAACGATATTCATAAATTCGGTGGCACGATTTTGGGTACTTCTCGTGGCGGTGGCAATAACACAAAGGAAATTGTAGACAGGCTTGAAGAGCTAAAAATAAATATACTTTTTGTAATCGGTGGAGATGGCACTTTAAAAGGTGGTTTAGCCATTGCTAACGAAGTAGAAAGACGGAGATTAAAAATTTCGATAATTGGAATTCCAAAAACAATAGACAATGATATTTCGTTTATTGATAAATCTTTTGGATTTGATACGGCTGTTGCACGAGCAAGTGAAGCGGTTTCAGCTGCCCATACCGAAGCTGTTTCCCAAGTCCACGGACTCGGATTGGTAAAACTGATGGGACGGGAGTCGGGCTTTATTGCCGCTCAAACTGCAATTGCAAACCACGAAACTGACTTTGTTTTGATTCCTGAAGTGCCTTTTGAAATGAACGGGAAAAAGGGCTTTTTAAAAAACCTCGAAAAAAAAATACTTACGCAAAATTATGCTGTAGTGGTAGTTGCCGAGGGGGCAGGGCAGCAACTTTTAAATATTGATAACGGAGTAGATGCTTCGGGGAATAAAATTCTTGCTGACATAGGACTTTATTTAAAAAATGAAATTATAAAATACTTTAAAGAAAAAAATCTCATTTTGAATATGAAGTACATTGACCCTAGTTATCAAATTAGAGCTTCGGTTGCTACTGCCACAGATTCTGTGTATTGCGAACGACTTGGGAATAATGCTGTTCACGCAGCGATGGCAGGGCGAACAAATATGATTGTTGGAATGGTTCACCAAGAGTTTGTACACCTACCAATTTCTGTTGTAGTGAGCAAACGAAAAAAAGTTGACCCAGAAGGTGTTTTATGGCGTGACACCTTGGATGCAACAGGGCAACCACTTTTGATGATAAATTAGTGGTTAAACTTATACAAGTTTTGAAAAATGTCTACAATAACCTAAAATTTTAAAATATTGTTCAAAACTTGCAAAGCATAAAGAAAATCTCATTGTGACATTTACCGTAATGTATTTAAAGTTATCCCATTTTTAATGATGCTTTAAGCTTTTGTGAAAAATCTTTAGTCAATATTTGTAATTATTCACCTATCAAGCGAATAATTTCCAGCACAACTTCAATTCCTTTTTTCATTGAGGAGGTGGGAATAAGTTCGTATCGCCCGTGAAAATTGTATCCACCGGTAAAAATATTTGGACAAGGAAGCCCCATATAAGAAAGCCTTGCACCATCAGTTCCCCCACGAATCGGTTGAATGTTTGGTTCAACATTACAAGCTTTAAAGGCTTTTTTTGCAAGTTCAATAATTTCCATATGAGGCTCTATTTTTTCACGCATATTATAATAGCTATCCTCAATCGAAAGCTCCAACACATTTCCATATTTTGCATTTATAAAATCTGTAGCTCTTTGTATTAAAGCTTTTTTAATTTCAAACTTTTCGCGAAAGTGGTCTCGAATAATGTATGAAAATTCGCAAGTTTCAACTGTACCCGAAATTTCTTCCAAAAGAAAAAAGCCCTCGTAACCACTTGTGTATTCTGGGCGTTCTGCAACTGGTAAACATCTGTGAAAATCCAAGGCAACTTCAATCGCATTTATCATCGTGTTTTTTGCAGATCCGGGATGCACATTACGCCCTTGAATTTTTACATTCACTGATGCTGCATTAAAGTTTTCATACTCCAATTCACCAACAGGTCCACCGTCAATCGTATATGCAAAATCTGCCCCGAACTTTTTTATATCAAAGCGGTCAGCCCCTCGACCAATTTCCTCATCGGGCGTAAACCCAATTTTTACAGCTCCGTGTTTTATTTCGGGATGCTCCGTTAAATACTTTGCCACTTCCATAATAATCGTAACACCTGCCTTATCGTCTGCACCTAAAAGAGTATCGCCAGAAGTAACAACAAGTTCCTCGCCTTCAAGCGACTTCAAAAAAGGAAAATCCTTAACCGCAATGGAGTACTGTTCATTCAAGCGAATATCGCCACCCTTATAATCTATCACTTGCGGATTTGTACACTTACCGTTCAAATCAGGTGCTGTATCCATATGAGCAATAAAGCCCACCGTCTTTCGCCCCTCTACATTTGCAGGAATTGTCGCATACACATAACCATCTTTATCCTGCTCAGCTTTCAAACCAAAACCCTGCAATTCCTTCACCAACAACGCCCCTAACTCCAATTGCCCCTTTGTACTCGGACAAGTTTCAGACTTAGGATCTGACTTTGTATCAATCGAAATATATTTTTTAAAACGCTCTAAAAAATTTTTATAATCTGTCATAATTACCTCACTTTATTTTAACAATAAACTAAAAACTTTTCTAGACATTTTTCTTTTAACTAGAATAAAAAAATGAAAATGACAATTGGGCGTTCCCGCTTCCAAATATCTATTTGAAAGCGGTCGGGCTATTCGGGGCTGTCGGTACGAACGCACTAAAATATCGTGCGTTCGTGTACAGCGAAAGCATTTTTGAAAAAATGCTTTCGCTCCCCTACTATCCCTA
>JARGFC010000046.1:0-35764 GCA_038397925.1 Treponemataceae bacterium | reverse complement strand
ACGCATTTATGGGGTCAGGTTCTACAGGCATTGCCTGCATAAACACAGGCAGGAAATTTATCGGCTATGAAATAGACGATGAGTATTTTGAAATTGCGAAAGAGCGACTGGAAGAAACAATCGCCGAAAAATGCCTAATCGGCTGTGAAAGTATAACCACCACAAAAAATGGATAATGTAAAAAGTAAAAAAATTACACACCATGCAAGATTATTACATAGTGTGTAATATAAAAACTATATCAGTTTGACCGCTCCATCAACCAAACCAATTGGATAATTTGCAGTTAAAACCTCAATTTTTGATTTTGTTTTTCCACTTTTTGATGTCATAGATTTTGACATCTTTAATTCAATCTGCCACCAGCCGTATTTTTTCACTGCTTCAGTCAATACAGTATTTCGATATGAGCTTAGCAAAAACTTACCATCAATTTCAGCAAGAGTTGAAATAAGCTCATTAAAATCCTGCTGAGAATATCCGTCATAATGCCCTTGATATGCACCAACATACGGTGGGTCGCAGTAGAAAAAACTTTCCTTACTATCCCTCGATCTGATAATACGTAGAGCGTCACAACATTCGATTTGGACATTTTGCAAACGAATAGAATACTCTTCTGTAAATTGTTCTCGCTTATTTGCTATTTTCCGTGTATTTTTACCAAGTTTGTCATAACCAAACCCTGCTGTTAGATTGCAGCCGTATGAGCTATTCGCTAGCATCCAAATAGCCCAAGCTCGTTTTATTCTGTCAAACATTTCAGGATTTTCATAAACGACCTGTGCATGTTTGTGCAATTTTCGAGAATGTAAGCTGATAGAGACCTCTGATTGTAATGCATAAAAATCACGCTGCAAAACTTCGTAGAAATTAACGATTTCAGAATTTACATCGTTTATTATTTCAGATTCAGATTTTGGTTTTGCAAAAAAGACGGCTGCACCACCTACAAAAGGTTCGCAATAAATCCGATGCTCCGGAATTAGAGATACAATTTTCGAAGCAAGTTGTTGCTTGCCACCATAATAAGATATTGGTGTCTTCATAAATAACTCCTTAAAAATATTTTTAAGGCTAAAATCAAAAGACAAAATAACCGATACCCTAAAGACCTAGTGCTAGGTTTAGGGCAAAAGCCAGTTATCTGGTAAGTGGTTTTGGCACTTGTCGACATCTATCACATGTCGATTTTTGCCCTTCTTTATTCATATCTTATTATATGATTTTTCTTTTATCGACTTTGTAATATTAGGCACTGTTTTATTTAACTTAAAAATATATGTTTGAAATTGCTAAAAAAACGCCTAAAAATCAGCGTTTTAAGATAATTTTACAGCCTTTTTAATATTGTTTTTAAGTATAAAAATAAGGAAAAAAAAGCTATGTTTCAGCACAAAAACATGCTAGCAAAAACCAACAAAACCCTTGAAAAAACACACTAAAACACGCTAAAACAGCAAAAAACACACAAAAACCCCCGTTTTTTGCCAAACTATATCCAACATTTTGCCAAACCTAATCCGAAGTTACAATTATATATAAATTGTTTACTCATCATAACCTTATCTACACCATCACATCTTGAAGGATAAATAAAATCATGCGTTGTAAGATAACCATACTCACGCAAAACTTGTAGCCAACTTCTTTCTTTATATTTTCCATCATTGATATATACACTTGAAGTAAATGGTGCTAAATAATTGTATAGTTTAGTACACTTGTCATCATAATAAAACTTTCCGTCTTTTTCAAATTTAAATGGACTATGAGGATCGCCGGGCCACGACCAAGTTTTAAATTCAAAATCTGCATTATATAATTCTTTATAAAATAATTTTGTTATTTGAATAATTCGCTCCCATATTTCATGATTACAAGAAGTTTTAGCATTCATAAAAATACCACCTGTATAACAGCCTTTATTTTTATCCCAACTGCCAAATGAAGAGCCTTTTGTCCCTAAATACTCATTTGATAGCTTGTCTAGCAAATTTAACCGTCCAGACTTGTCCTTATAAATGGAAAACATATCTCGTATTTGCTGACATTCATCATCTGTTAGATTTTTCCATGTAGTATTTAAATTGATATCGGAGTTTTTGCTGACTTCATCTTTTAAATTAAATCCAAAAACATTTTTACCATTGCCTATATCATTACGCATTTGCTCGTTTGTCGGATACGGCGCGTTCTCTCTCTCTCTCTCTCTCTCTCTCTCTCTCTCTCTCTCTTGAGTTTATTTTCATATCAGGGCATCTTGGATCTTGCCCATTGAATAAAGGATCGCTATATATATAGTTACAATGAAACCATGTATGATCACCCAGTTCAGAACCCGATTTAAATATCTTCTTTATTTTATATAAATCTTCTGATGACAATTTATTATTCCAAGCTATTCGATTAAATGTAGCCGTTGCACCGTAGCTATTAAAAAGTGGTAATATTAAATCAAAATCACTTTTTCTAAAATCATCAAAACCTATAGCCAAATATCTTTTTTCAGGAGTTAAAGCACCACAGTATTTTTGTACATTAATCTCTCTTTTCCCATTGTCAGTAGCGTAGTAATAAATTTCTTTTACAAAATTTTTTGTATGCACATAAATGCCAACACGCTTTTTATATACTAAAAAAACTCCAAGTATAAGAAAAATAACTGCAATAGTAAGTGAAATTTTCTTTTTAATTTTTTTCATTTTATCACCTTAAAGTTTCTGCAATATATTTTAAATATTCCCCATATTCATTTTTATATTTTTTAGATTGACTTAAAAGTTCAGCTTTTGTAATCCACTCTTTCAAATAGGCAATTTCTTCAATACACGAAACATATAAACCCTGTCTTTTTTGAATTGTTGCAATAAAGTTTGACGCTTCCAAAAGTCCGTCAGCAGTTCCTGTGTCAAGCCAAGCCATTCCACGCCCCAAAAGCTCAACTTTAAGATGCCCTTCTGAAAGATACATATTATTAACAGAAGTAATTTCAAGTTCACCACGAGCGGAAGGTTTTACAGCTTTAGCTTTTTGTATTACATCATTGCTGTAAAAATATAACCCGGGGATTGCATAATTTGATTTCGGCTTTTTCGGTTTTTCTTCAATGGAAATAACTTTTCCATTATTATCAAATTCAACAACACCATAAGCAGTCGGATCTTTTACATAATAACCAAAAATAACAGCACCACATTGTGTCGAAACTCTTTCTTTTGCACTTTCTAAAAAAGGAGTAAACCCTCTACCATAAAAAATATTATCTCCCAACACAAGTGCAACAGAATCATCTCCAATAAAATTTTCTCCAAGTATAAAAGCCTCTGCAAGTCCACGAGGTTTTTCCTGTACAATATACGAAAACTCCATACCGATTTGCTCACCATTTCCTAAAAGCTCTTTAAAGATAGGCAAATCACGTGGTGTAGAAATAATTAGCACTTCACGAATCCCTGCAAGCATTAAAACCGAAAGCGGATAATAAATCATTGGCTTGTCATACAGCGGTAAGATTTGCTTTGACACAGCTTGTGTTATGGGGTAAAGTCGCGTACCCGCCCCCCCTGCTAAAATAATTCCTTTCATATTTGTTCCTGTATTCATTTTATTCACTTTACATTATAAACTTATTTGGCATAAGTTACAAGCAAAAAAATTACAACTCCTTATAAAAACTTTTATTGACAGAATAGGTACTTCCATATGCTTCTTTGCTACGCAAAAGCCCTTCATTCAAAACTGTTCCCTGCTGTTCAGTTGCGATACCCCATGAAACTTTTTTATAACCGATTTCTTTTGCATGCAGTATCATCGAATAATACATAAAACTCATTGGGCTTAATTTTGCCAATCGTTCATCTGCACATAAGTATTGTGTGTGCAAAGTCTTTGTATTTGGAAAACAAAACACAACAGCACCTGAAACTAAATTTTTCTCTACATCATAACAAGCAAAAAATTTTATATTATTTGAAATGTATTTTTCTTTTAGAGCTACAAGCTCTTCAATCGTATGAACAGGTGCAACATTATATTTTTTTAAATTTTCACAAAGCATATCGTATACAAGTTTTATTTCAACTTCTGAATCAATTTGTTCACAGTACAAACCTGCTTTTACACAATTATTGATATTGGTGCGTTTTCCTTGGCTAAAATTTGCAACGATATTTTCATCATACTTTTCCAAATCAATGTATGTATTTAATTCTGAAAACTGTTTATAGTTTTTATAATACAATAAATATTCGAGCAAGTCAGGTTTTTCATTACTCAAAATATCGGGGGTTACTTTTAGGTAAATAGCAGAAAAACCCTGTTCGTGTAAATAAAGCTCAACTGCATCAATTATTTCTAAAAGTGAATTCGCAGTGTAATGCTTTTTATCAACAACAATTCCACCATATGTTGAACCTTTATGCGAAAAAAAAGTTTTCTTTTCATTGCTTTCATACTGAGTACATGCAGGAATAACAGCCGCAAGATTATTTTTTTTATTAACCACTAAAAGTGAGCAATCTTCAAACCGATCTTTCGAATGATAGTTTAAAAATTTTCTGCTTTGCAAAAATGTTCCATTGATTGATTTATGTAAAACAAAATCATCCCAAAGTGTTTCGTATTTATCTTCATACCGTTCTACAATCATACAGCATACTCCTCTATCGATTCGAAAAGAGAGTTCTGCTGAAAATGTCCATATAAATAAAACAATTCTATTTGGACAAAAATAGATACCGCAAAGTTTGTTACCCCCCCCCTAACAATATCATCTATTATTTTATGAAAGTGTGCAGGATTACCAACCCAAATTTCATTGGAGGGAACATTTTTTGTTACAACACTACCTGCCCCAATCATTGCATTTTCACCAATTGTGATACCGCATAAAATTGTTGCATTTGCTCCGATACTCGCTCCTTTTTTGATAATTGTTTTTTGTAATTTCCAATTTTTATTTTTAGAACGAGGAAATATATCATTAGTAAAGGTAACATTTGGCCCTATAAAAACATTATCTTCAATAGTTATTCCATTCCAAAGTTGAACACCACTTTTTACCGTAACATTATCACCGATAACAACACCATCTTCAATCAAAACATATGCACAAATATTACAATTTTTTCCTACTTTTGCATTCGGGAAAACAACGCAAAACTGCCAAATATTTGTATTAGATGGGATAGATTTTGTCTTGACATCAGAAAGAGGATGAATCATATTATTTTTCCTTTTATGCTTTTCAAAAATTCTTTGTAATCACGAATATATTCTTTTTCATCGTAATAATCAGAAGCAAGCACAACCAGTTTACAGCCGTAACTAAAGTCATGCATTTCTCGCCACATATTCTTACCAATATAAAGTCCAACATCAGGACGATTTAACACAACTTCTTCTCGCTTGTTTCCATCATCAAGAATAAATGTACACGCACCGTCCATTGCAATAACAAGCTGCTCAAGATTTTTATGTGCATGAAAACCTCTTGCTTCATTCGGTTGCGTATCAAAAAGATAATACACCCGTTTTATTTCAAAAGGAATATCTTTCAAAGCTTCAATGGCAACAAGTTTTCCTCTGTTATCACTGTGAACAGTCATTTCAATCATTCGGTAATTCATTGTCTACCTCAAACCGAACAATCTTTTAATTATATTTTTTATACAGGTAAACAGCCGTTGTTTATGTGTTGTACCAACCACTACTACTTTATTCAACTTGTATAAATTTATATAATCTTTAAATTGAAAATCAAAACGGTTACCCTTAAAAAAACCTTCATTCTTTTCCAGAAAGTCAATCAAACGTTCAAGCCCCCAACTTTTTAAGCGTTCATCCCCATATTTACAAGTGTCAACTAATAATCTAAATTTTATATCTTCTGCAGTACAATTCACCAATTGTGGAAACACTTTTTTCATATCGTCATATTCTAAATTTAAAAAATTATCAAGTACTTTATTCGTTTCCACCTTTTCACAAACGCGAACCCAACCTGTATTACCGCTTAGATTTATTAACGGGTCAGAAAATCTCCGATACAAAACAGTCGGTTCAGAAACAATGCTTGCTTTCCCGTGCATTAAGGCACGGACATTTAAATCATAATCATGTGTCATAATAAGAGACGGGTTAAATGGCGGTGTTTTTTTAAAAAGTGTTTTCTTAAAAGAAATACCAGGCGAAGGAAGCACATTCCTAATATAAAAAAGCCGATTTAATAGTAAATATTTATCAATTGACTTATTTCCCGCTTCTTTTTCAGTAAGTTTCCCCGTTTCATCAATCGTATGCAAAATAGGAAAAACAGTTTCCACTTCATCATCGCCAAATTCTTCCATCACTTTTTCCAGATGGTTCGGTAGAAGCACATCATCACTGGCAATGATAGTAACATATTCCGAACGAGCCTTTTCAATGCCATAATTAAAGTTAGCTCCAGGTCCTATATTAGTTTTATGTTTATAATATCTAATTTTATCAGACAAATATTTCTGCACAACCTCTTCGGTGTTATCTTTTGAGCAATCATCAACAATAACAATTTCCCAGTCCTTATACGTTTGATTTAAAACGCTTTCGATTGTTTTGTTAATATAACCAGCTTTATTATAGGTTGGAATTACTACGCTTATCATTTCTCTTCCCCACATTCATTGTATATTGATAATATATAATAGTCAAGGTAAGCTCCAAAAACTAAAAAAATTAAAAGCTAACTTACTTCACTTTCGCCCATCTTGAATAAAACGAACTAGTCCATATGGTAACAAACATTTGATAATTTTTTTGAATGTTACTTTTGATTTTTTATTATTTATATTCATTTTTTTGATGAATTTTTCATCTTCTGCAATTATTGTAAAAAGACGTTCCACATCTTCCTTCAAAAATGTTTGTGAAAAGTTTTGTGTATCTATCGCTTTTTGTAATTCACTAAAACAACTTTTTGCAAATCCAAGCGATCGCGTTAAAAAATACTCTCCATATTTATAGTCAAAATAGCGAAAATAATCATAGTAAGCTTGAGCTGAAAGTAAGTTACGATGAAACTGATTTGTTTTTGTCCAAATTCCGTCCTTGTGAATTCGGTAAATTGCAACAATTTCATTTTTGAAAAAAGCCTTACCTTTTTCTAAGTGCATTATATATCGCTCAGTGTCAGCTCGGAATGAGGCTTCACTTGGCGTGCCAATTGCGTCCTTTATAATCTGTGGAATACCATCATTGTATATAACATTACGAAAAACACTTCCAGCTGTCTGAGTAATTATTACATTACTAGAAAGCAAATCATCAAAAGTAAAAACAGCTTGTTTAGTTATCGCTTTTATAAAAGGGCTTTTTGTGCTATCTTCAAAAAGCATCATACAATTTGAACTATAAATAGTGAAATCTTTATGAGCTTCAAGATAGTCAACAGCTTTTTGTAAAAAATTTTCATCAGTGTAATAGTCGTCAGGATCAAGCACACAAAAATATTCGGTTTCTACTCGACTTTGAGCTTTAAGAATATTTGCAAGAAGCCGTTCATTTTTATCTGATAAAATAATTTCGATTTTTTCAGGATATTTTTCCTGTAAGTTTTTTATAAGCTCAACCGTACCATCCGTTGAACAGTCATCGGTGATGATAAGCTTTATACCAAAATTTGTTTTTTGTGCAAGAACCGAATTCACCGCTTGCGTAATATAATTCGCTCGGTTATATGTCGGCATTAAGACAGTAAGTTTATTTTGCATAATATTTCTCATCAATTTTTTTTGTAATATCAACAGCAGAATATCGCATCGCATACCCTTCATGTTCAAGTCCACCACTTGACAAAAAGGTCAGTTCGCCAAAAACAATTTTTCCTTCAATGTTGTATAAATCAACTCGCACAAAAGGAAACGGCTTGGATAATTTTTCAGCATATTCAAACATTAAATCTAAGTTTTCAGGAAACACAAGTTTTGTAGGTGGAGGCGGAAGTTCATTAATACCGGGAACATGATAATATTCCGGATGATAATTTAAATCACGGTCAAAATAATAAAATTTTGGATCCCCTGTTTCTCTTTCTGTGCAAATCATAACACAGTGAGGAATTCCATTTATACAAAAAAACTTATAATCTTCTATCCATTTTTCAGGATTATTTTTATTTTCTAAAAACTTTTCTGCAATGATTTTTTTATTGATAAACTTATATTGTGTTTCGGCAAAAAGTTTCCAGTAATCTTCTTTCATCCATTTGTTAACCGTTTTACGAGCTTCATCTATGTTGAGTTTGCTTTTATCAGGTACAATTAAATTATAACCACAACCATGATTACCTTTTAAAACAAAACGATCTGGTAATTCGTCAAAATTTATTTTTTCTGCCTTGTCCCAAACGCCTAAAAGTTCGTTTACTATTTCGCCACAACCGGCCCGTTTTACATAGTTTCGCACTAGATATTTGTCAACACATTCAGTTATCAGCGGATTATTATAATAAGTATTAAGTTTGAGCCATAGAGCTTTTTCGTTTAAGCTTTTTGGATTTTTTAAGTTTAATTCTTTGCTAAACGTCCTTTTATATAATCGCTTTGTTGCATATACAGGAACTACCACAGAAAGAAATTGTCGTAGCCATAATCGATCTTTAGTTAGCCATCTATAAAGGGGCAAAAGAATAGGTTTTAAGATTTTTTTTAATGTTTTGTTCATAGTTCATTTTCCTCAATATTTTTATTAAATAAATATCTTTCAACAAGCCAACGATGTGTTTCAATTTGTATATTATGTAAAAGCATAGTTTCATCAAAGTTATGATGTGAGGACTTCCAATTTAATAATTTTTTTATTATAGCTTTTATCAAAGTAAGATAACTCGCTTTATTTACCGGCGCCGAATTATTCAAGTTCATATAGTAAGATTTATAATATTGAGTCCATAGTGTTTCAGCTGTTTTGTCTGCCCAAGTTTCTAATAATTTAGTATCACATATTAACTTACACCGCTCTTCAATATCAGTGGCTGTTTTTTTGCTCTTGTCAAACTCAATATATCCTTCATTAAACTTAACAGGCTTAATATTATAATTTATTTTATTTCCACTTGTGTCAATTGAAAGTATAATACTTCGATAATATTCGTAATTATCATCGCTCCAAGAATCAAAAATAAAATTCCCCAAAGAATAACATATAAACTTATTCTTATACTCTTCAAACCCCTGTATTACATGCGGGTGATTACCGACTACATAATCGGCTCCTAAATCTACAAAATATTTATAACGCTGTTGCCACTCAGGAAGAGGATGATTAACATCTTCTAAGCCCGCATGGCATAAAATAATAAGTGTATCTGAATTCTTTTTAATTTGTGGAATTATAAATCTGAGATTAGGATTACTTATCCAAGCATATCCTGCATCACCTTTGTTAGGTTTTTTTACACCAAATTCTGCTTGACATAATGATAAAATAGCAATAGTTTCATTTTTATTTTTAATATAGTATGGTGAGTAAATTTCAGCATCAGAAAAACCTGCACCAACAGTTGGAATATTTAAAGAAGCAAATTCTTTTAAGGTGTTTTCCACCCCCAACTTCCCGTAGTCCATTATATGATTATTTGCCAATGACATTAAATTAAATCCATAATCAGAAAGTTTTTTAGGTGCATATTTTGACTGAAAAAGAGCAGAACCTCGTTTCAAAATAGGTTTACAGTCAGTTTCAATTGGGGCTTCAAAGTTACAACAAATTACATCATGTCCCAACATAAAGTCATGTAAAGTTTTTTCAATAGAAAACCTTTCCGGTTGTTTAATAAATGTATCACCTACAAATAATAATTTCATACTAAACTATTCCCTTATTTTATAGAATCAATTATTTTTAATATTGTTTCATTAACTGCAATATACTGATTTACTTCCTGCATATCTTTAAAATTATCTTCATCGCCATAGTCTTGCTTAATAATAAATTGATTTTGTACATTTGATTTAATTTTCAATACTCTTAGAATACATCGTCGCAATTTTAAAACTATTCTTTTAAATAAGTTAGTACATTGTTTTTCACTTTTCAACAATTTATTATATGCTGAAATTATCTCAGCTTTTTCTATACCAAGATGTTTCATCATATCATTAAAAAAAAACATTCTTTTGTCTTGATTGTTTTTTGAATTATTAATTTTTAGATAAACAAGTGCATAAAATTTTACTAAATTTTTATGAGTTGTTATATTTAATTCTGGCGGAAAAAAAATATCATAATCGCTCCGCAAAAAACATAATATAGCCCGTGCTAAAAGCAAATTGTTCACTTTTAATGCAGGCTGGACATATCTATACTCCTCATAATATGCTTTAGGATTATCTTTAATAAAAGCTTTTATAAGCTCAAACTCATCTTCTTTCCTGCGAAATTCCTCTATATTTGAACCTATACTGGTTGCAGAAGAACCAACCCATGCAATAGGGATATTTGAATATAAATATTTATTTTCGTATATGCATCCAACTAATCCTAAATATGTATCATGTGCCATACCCTTTTGAATAAGTCTTCCATTTCTTTTATTCCTCATTCTTTGTACAAGCGTATTTCTGAATGTACTCGTTGTATACATTTGTGGAATATCAAAAAACTTATCTGAGTTTTCATACAGAACTTCGTATAATATTTGCTTTGTAGATTTTATCTCAATATTAGGACTTGCATAGTAATTGATATAAGCATCTCCATGTATTTCTTGTAATCCTCCCCAAAAAAAATATGCTCGATTTGATTTTATTATGTTAACAACCTTTTTATCGGCAATCGCTGTCAATATATCCAATAAATTAAAAAAATACGGCATAACGCCATCATCACTACCAATACCATATACCCATTCCCCTTGTGCATGGGAAATTGCAAAATCCCAATGATCTCCAAGTGGTAGCCTTTTTTCTGGCTGAATTATTTTTACTCGTGGATTATTTCGTAGTGTTTCAAGATATTCAGCCGTTCCATCATCGGAACAGTTGTTACTTATTATCAATTCATAATTATCATAATTTTGTCGTAAAATTGTCTGCACACAGCTCGGAAGATATTTCACACTATTCAATGTGGGTAGAACGATAGAATATTTAGGGCTAAACATATATAATTACTCCAAAAGAAATTTTAAACAGTATCCTTAATTATGATACTGTTTGCAAGTATATATTATTTTACAAAATTATTCAATTGCAGGAATTTTTCAAAATCCTCGCATCACATTAGTGAAGCCCTCTAAAAGCTATTATTTTTAGAGTCTATCTTTAACTAAAAAGATTTTCAGATGTAATATATTCACGCCTACAAATAAAATAGTTTTCACGGGATATATTTTTTTCCTGTAAAAACTTATCAGCAATATACCCCACAACAAAACTTGTAATAAAAATAAAACTGCCATCAGGCTCAATATTTTTGGGAGAAGAGGATGTTATTCCTTCAAAAGACAATACTTTAAATGTATCAAATATTTTGACTAATTTTGCATTAGGGTAATGCTCTTTTATATAACGATGTATTGCAACAGCATTATTATTTACACCCCAAAAACAATAATTAATTTTAGTATTTATATCCCAATTTTTATGTATATACTTAATTGCAGAACTATAATAATCTATTAAAGTTTCTATATCACGTTCTCCTTTCCTTTGTTCAAGTTTATCTGAAATAGTTAAAAAAGGTTTATATTTTTCCACCGTAGTCGTAATTCGACTCATTGCAGTTGTCATAATTTGTTCTTTTAAGCCTTCAAGGTCCGACCATTGCGGATTCTAGTCAATATTCTTAAAATCCTTATTAGTATAGAACGGGAATAGTTTCTTTATCCAACTAAAGCGAAATGTATATGCTTCATTAGTAACGATCACAGGAATACCAAGAGCCCAGCCGATAATCGCACCATGAAATCTGGATGTAACTACAAGACTTGCTTCATTTTTATATCTTTTGATAATTGTACGAGTATATTCTTCAGGAGTTTTTCCATTCAATTTTTCAATTGGAATTTCATGTTCAACAAATTCAATTCTTTTTTTCATAGATTCAGGTATAAATTTTTTAACGGCATATGGTACATCAGCAAAGAAAACTTTACCATCTTTTGGCTCTACTGTTCGTTTTTCTAAAATACATGATATGCAACCAAAAAGATAGGCATCAATATTATTTTTACGCAATACATTCATTGTCCGTTCATCTCTACAACCTATAGGTTCAAATCTTCTTAAAAAAATCGCTTGTTGTTCATCAATATTTGTATCATTTAATGAGATTGATAAAAATATGGGGATTATTTTTTTGGACATCGTAAACAATTTTTTATTACCTGTATCTTGCATCCAATGCATATTTATCGGGACAATAACATATTCACCATCATACGAAGATAAGTTATAAAAATTTATTTTTATAATTTCATCTTGTGGAATCCCCATTCGAACAAGTAACTTCTCCAACATTAGTCTCATAACAACAGAACCAATATTTACAATACTATATTCATTCCTACCAGAATTTACAACTTGAGAATCATAATCCAATGCTAAAACACCAAATTTCATTACTTTCTTCCTCCTAAATGCATATAAAAACACAAGAAGAAGAAGAAGAAGAAGCAACATCTAAAAAACTGAAATTCTAAAGCCTCATCATAATCTATTGAACGAGTTACTGTTTGATGAGGCAAAATCTTGATATACCCCCCCCCAAGTTTCACTATTTTCATTTTTACATGTGATATGACTCCATGAGAAAAAATATGTATTGTCTAGTTTTTTTATTTTATTAAAAAAATCCATTGCAAAAATATTTGCTGCATCAGCAGTTACAAAAACAAATATATCTTTTATATCTTTCACTTTGTCATAAGTAGTGGGGGTTATATTATGAAAAGCTTCTTTTTTTTTGGCATCAATAACATATTTCAAGTTTGCATTAGGATAATGAATATTCATATAATGAATTATCTCATCAGCAACCTGTGTAATACCCCATATCGCATAATCAAAAACCTTATTTCGATCAACATTATTTTCAATATAAGATATTGTATGGGTGATCGGACCACGTGTATAGGCTCGTTTATTCCGCATATTATAGATAGCCTTAATATTATATAAGTTATAAAAAAATGTTAGCTTGTTTTGTATAAGCTTCATCATATCTCGCTTTAATGCTAACGCTTTTTTATTATTACTAATAGAGGAGCCATTCCAATCAATTTTTGACCATAAATCTGGAGTATAAACTGGTAAAAAATCTTCTAACCATGTATATCGATATGAGAATTCAGAACTGATAAAAATAACGGGTATTCCCATTGCATAACATGGAACTGCACAATGCAGTCTCGAAGTAATTACCAAAATTGCATTATTACAATACTCAGTAAGCAGTACCGATGCAAAGTCATCCGTTTTTCCATCTACATTTTTAAATATATGTGATGTATATTTCAATTTGTCTTTTAATTTTTTAGGCATATATTGAGAAAAAGCTTCGGGAATATCAACACAATATACGGTATCATTTTTGGGAGAAGTAGACATATTATCTAATGTCAATGTAGGGCAACCATTTAAGTATGCTAAAATCCCAAATTTTTCCAAAACTTTAAAAGTAAATTCATCACGACAACCAATTGGTGCAAACTTTTTTAAATATGCTATATCATCAGTTCCAAGATTTTCTTCCAAAATTGAAAGAGCTAAAAACACAGGGATAATTTTTCTCGAAAAACATGTAATGCGATGATGAGAATTTAAGCCATATAATGGGAAAGCAATAGGTAACAAAACTTTATCGCCATCATAACACTCCAAATCATTATAATTGATTTCCACAACATCTTCGATAGGAATATTCATTTTTGTATATATGTTTTTAATTGCAAGAATCTGAATCGCGTCACCAATATTTATAACATGCTCATTTTTATATCGCAATATTCCGTATTTCACTTTGATTCCCCTTTTTTATTACATTCGGGATTGATTAGCAATTCATCTTCAGAAAAATTAGCATATGACAATAACTCACGAGCAGTTAAAATGCAGTTTAAGTTATAATCGTGATCAATTACCGGAATTAAACATAAGTTACGTTTTTTAAATATAGAAAAGGCTTTCTTCAAATCTCTTGATGTCAAATAAATAAAATTTGATGAGTATAACTTATCTATCTTAGAATAAAAACTGCATCCATTTGCTAGTGCATAAATAATATCTCCTTGACTTAGCACACCACAAACCTTTTTATTTTCATCAATAACGATAACACCACGTTCACGAATTCGCTCAAGTGTTTCGATAACTTCTTTCACGGTATAATTCTTTGTTACACAATAATCTTCCTTTGATATCATAATTTTACTCCTAATTTAGTATGTTAACTGTTTTGTTAACAATGTATCATCTATCTTTGTTTCTAACAAAATATCAAGTATCCTTTTCGATGAATGTCCGTCCCCATAAGGACTATCACAATTTTCAAATAAAAATCGTCGAAATTCATCCGAAGTAGCTTTCTTGATTGCAGCAATAATTTTGTCTACATCAAAATCTACATCTAATACATTATTTCCACGAAAACGCGACTTTTGTCTATTACCGATGTTCACAGCTGGCGTTCTAAATGTTGGTGCTTCCAAAAGTCCTGATGATGAATTTCCTACAATGCATTTACAGTTTTTCAGTAAACATAAATAATCTTCTCGTTTTAAATTTTCATAAATATAGTAACGCCCCTCTCTAAAATGTTCTATTGCATACATAATACTGCTTGAACCAGCATCATTGTTTGGCTTGATAAGCACTTTTGGTAAGTCACATTTGTTTAACGCTCGTATAAATATTTCTGCTTGTTCACTAGCGTGACAATACTCCTCAGTAAGGGGATGTAGTACAGCTAAAATAAACCCATCCGTAAGATCTATTGATAAATCTTCCTGAAGTTTACTCATATCGGAATAAACACCACTTACCATCTCATCAATTTGTGGAGCACCAACATTTTTACAGCGAAACTCTTGTTCACCAAGATTTATTAACCTTTGTCTGGCATCCTCATTTGAAGCAAAATGCAAATGTACAAATTTACCGATTGCATGTCTTGCCATTCCATCAATATTGCCACTTACTTCACCGGCTTGGATATGTGCAACAGGTGTATATGTATATCCTGCAGCTATAGCCCCCATAAGTTGTTCGCCTCTATCACCAGCAAGTATAACCCAATCAGGTTTTTCCTGTTCGATAATATCAGGCATTGATAACAAAAAAATACCGAGTGACTTGGCATGGGTACAATGGCTGTAACCGTCCAAAGACATATTTATCCTATGGTGTATAGTAAAGCCATCTTTTTCTATTTCTCTATATGAGTTTCCATAGGCAGGCAAAAGATGCATATTAGTAACAACAAGCCGATATTCAATATCATTTCTTGTTTTGATAAGTTTGAGAATAGGTCGAATATATCCCCATTCACCTCGTGAGCCAGTAACAAATAATAATTTTAACATAAAAACATTTCCTCTTAATCTATTCAAAATCAGTTTGATGAAGTATTGAATCTTTTTTTATATCTCGAAGTGCTACTTTACCGACCACTTCATTCATCTTATATGATGGAATGCCAGTTCCAGGACGCTTAGACCAAATCATATCTTCCTTGATAATACTTCCTTTTGGTATATCTTTTATTGATACAATACTCCGAAACGCCCATTTACGAATCTCCCGTTCTTTCTCGTGTACTTTTTTTTCTGAACCAAGAGCTTTTTCAATTTTTCGAATACCATCCACAAGATTATGTAAATCATTAAAATCAATTGAAACGGATTGATCGGGACCTTTTGTTTTTTTATCCAAAATAACATGCTTTTCAATTATTTTGGCTCCAAGAGCAACCGCCGCAAAACTTGTGTATAAATCAGGAGTATGATCCGAATGCCCTATAATTGCCTTTGGATAACGCTCTTTCATTAATGCGATAACACCAAGATTAATATCCTCGTACACAGGGGGATACTCTGAAATGCAATTAGTAAAAGCTAAATTCACATTATTTTCTATCAAAGCGTTATATGTCCTATCAATCTCCTCAAATGTTGACATCCCACAAGACACAATCATCGGTATATTAAACTGAGCCATTTTTTTCAGCGATGGAATATCAGTCATTTCTCCAGAACCTATTTTAATTGCATATAGAAGTTTATTTTGATACAACTCTTCAGCAGCTTTATAGCTAAACGGAGTACACAGATAAGTAATTCCAATCGAATCACAATATTCTTTCAGATGTATATGGTCACTTAGCTGTAAGGCATGAAGCTTCAGAAAATCATATAACGGAATATCAAAATTACTTGACATTGGGACATCTTTCAACATTTCCTCATCTGGAATATGATGCTGAAACTTTATACAATCAGCACCAGCAAGTTTTGCCTGTAATGCCATTTCTTTAGCTACATCTAAATCTCCCATGTGATTATCACAACCTTCCGCAATAATATACACAGGACCTTCATCAGTAATCAATTTATCGTTAACATTAATCGCTTTCATTATTTACCTCATCATTAAAATATGTTGAATATTTCTTATATATTGCATCATCCAAAAAAGGGAACAAATCATCAATTGCCGTTGATTTCATTTCCCCATTTTCTAGAACTTTTGTTTTAGTTCTAGGAATTATCGGTTGTTTTACATCCGAAATAATTTCACAAATACCAAAACCATCCGCATTCAAAAAATCATCAATAACTATATCCAAATCTGAATTGCTTGAACACTTCCAGTATGGGAATCCATAAGCATACGAAAGCTTTTCAAAATCTGGAAAAGAAATTCCTGTATTATTTGTGCAACCTGATAAACGTCCAAAAAAATTAGATTGGGTTTGAATTATAGCCCCATATGAATTATTATTATGAATAAATATTTTTATTGGCAGATTATTATGAATAATTGTTTGAAGTTCTTGTAGGTTCATTTCTATACTTCCATCGCCTGTTATACAAATAACATCAGACCTACTAGCAATCGCTACTCCAATTGCAGCTGGAAGATCGTATCCCATAGTCCCACAATTTGTATTTCCCCATAAACGCTGTGTATTATATTTTATTCCTACTTGTCGCATCATATCGGAACCACAACTGTTACCTACAACAATAATAGCATTTTTTGATATCTTGTGCTTTAACTTAAACGAAAAAACATACGGATTAACAACTGTAGTACTCACAAAATTTTCCTTATCAAGAGAAAAGTTGTTTTTTACCTCATTGCAATACTTGTACCATTCACAAGAAATATTTTTTAATTGTAATTTATCAATATTATCAAAAAAAAGCTTTAAATCAAGATTCACAGGCAGATCAATGTGAACAGTATTTTTCCTCAACTCATTTTTATCAATATCCACCACAATTTTAAAAGATCGAGGTGAAAAAAGTTTATAATTAAAACCAATTTGTTTAAAAGATAACCTCGCACCAAGCACCAAAAGACAATCTGAATTTTGTACTATAAAATTACCTGCTCTCCCACCAATAGAACCAAAATTACCATAATAATAAGGCTCCTCATCAGAAAGCAAATCAGGATTACCATTTGCAGAAAGCACAGGTGTTTTCATTTTTTTTATAAATTGCAAAAAACTTTTATAAACACCAGAAGTTCTTAATCCTGCTCCTGCTATAATTACGGGACGATTTGAAGTTTGAATTGCCACATTAATTTTTTCAAACACATCATTAATATAATCAGCATTAGGTACAGATGCTTCAGGCACAAATTTTTCCTGCTCATCTGTTTCTATAATCATCCCCTGAATATTCAAGGGGATATCAATCCATGTAGGTCCTCTCCTACCTGAATTTGCAAGATATATAGCTTTTTCAATTTCATATCGAATTTTTTTAGGTTCAGAAAGCATTTTTGCATACTTTGTTATTGAAGAAACCGTGTCAACAATATAATGTTCTTGTTCACCAAACTGGCGAAGATTTAATCCCGTTGATGTAACTGTCGTTTCATAACGAACCTGCCCTGAAATAACTAGCATAGGAATACTATCTTGCCATGCACAAAGCACACCAGTAAGTGCATTCGTTCCACCAGGTCCCGTCGTTACACAAACGCAAGCAGGACGATTATCAAAACGAGCATAACTTTCCGCCGCTATAGCACAAGCTTGCTCATGATGATTAAAAACACAATGCAATCCTTTAGTGTTATTAAACGCATCATTTAAATGCATTGCTCCACCACCAACAACGGAAAAAACTTGTGATATGCCTTTTTCAACCAATAACTCAGCGATATACTCTGCAGCTTTTTTTTTCACATCTACACTCTCATGAAAGTATATTATTATATAGATAAAATATATCAATATACTAATATTTTTTGCAAATACTTATATAATTTGCTTTTTATTCTCCATCAAACACAGTATCACAGGTCCAATTTTCTTTTTCCCACTGAATTTGTTTTTCAATACCATATTCTATGGGATGTAATGAAATACCCGATTCTGTTATAATTCTTGAATTGGATGCAGTATATGAGTTTCCCATACCAGCCTCAAGGATTTTTATTCCTTTTCTACTCTGCATCTTTTTTAAAACAATACAAGCAATTTCCGACAGTTTTAAATGCTCACCACCACCTGCATTATACATATGAAACTTTACATCATTATCTATGAGCCAAATAACCATTTTTGCTAAATCATACACATGAATATAATCAAATAGACAATCTTTTCTTATAGTTATATCTTTATCCAATAATACCGAACGAATACAATGAGTAATAAACTTTGTATGATAATCAAATGGTCCAAAACACCCAAAAACACAAAGATTATATACATTTTTACTCTTACTTGCTATTTGATTTATTGTAAATTTAGCCAAGCCATATGAATCGTGAGGTACATATCTAAAACACTCTTCTTCGTTGACACAATCAATATTTTTCGTTTTATCATATTCAGCACCACTGCCTAAATAAATCATTTTTTTATACTGTTGTCTAAAGAAAAATAAATTCTGGAACATTCTTATGCTATCTTCAAACTGTGTACATTGTTTGTCTAGTTTATTCTTTACATAATTTGGGTTTGCAAAATGGAGAACAACATCATATTTTCTTTTTGAAAATAACTTTTCAACTTCTGAAAACTTCAACAAATCTAAATCTTGTCTAGAATAATACTCAATATCATACCTACCACGCAAAAATGGAATAATATTTTTACCAATAAATCCACTAGAGCCAGTCAACAGTACTTTTAGCATCGTATAATACTCCAACTATCCTTACAATATTTAATAAATATATCATATAAGTAAAAACTTGTCAATAATAAAATTTTAAACCTAACAGAATATTAAAAAATCGCCCTTTTACTCAATTCTAGAACTTGGTAAAAGAGCTTTTTTTAAGAGAATGTTTTAATATGCCATATGTTTACATTACATTGTCATAACCAAATCATTCCCTAAAAATCAGCATTTGTAGAATTTACTTGTTATGGAAAAATATTTATTTCCTTTTAAAATAAATATCTACAAAAGATTTTTTAACTCAACACTTGGTGTAAAAATGACTTTAAGATTTTTAATGTCATTCGCAGTTACATCATCAGCTTTTTCTTTGCCTTCCGAAGTAAAAGAAAGTTTAAATATACCAAAGTCGTCAAGCCTAATTTTATTTGAATTTATCAAATAAAAAGGCATTTTTTTAATTAAGCTTTCTATAAACCGCTCCTACATCGCCGATGTTAAAGTACAATTCTTCGAAATTTCATTCGCTAACATACGCATGTCGATGCCTTCACCATATGCCGGAGTAGCATAGTACTTCGGCTTCAACTCTCTTTTCAAAGGGTTAATCCTTTGTCTTATTGAATATCGCATATTGGCATATCCTTTTTTCTTAAGTGGTACCTCCTCAAGATTAGTTTTTGATAATAGTTTTATAAAAAACTACCGTACAGTTCATAATCTGCTTACATAACTCTACTAAAATATTTTTATATAGTCAAGGAGTTTTTTACTTTAAATCATTTTTTATAAATTGCAATAGGTATTGCCCAATTTTTATAAAATAATATAGATTCAGCCCCTAAAAGCATTATCACTATAAGAAACTTACTTTTAAACAAAAGTAAATAATAGATTAGGTAAATTCATTGGTTACTTTTACTATAAACACCCTACACTCCACCCCTTATCACGCTTGCCATTCTTTCAATCATTGGTTTTGTCATTCCGGGATAAACACCAACCCAAAAAGTGTCTTGCATAATACGATCGGTTATGCTTAAATCTCCAACTACCCTATATGCTTTTGTTCCGCGTATTTGGTCAAAACAAGGATGACGAATTAAGTTGCCAGCAAACAACGCCCGTGTTTGAATGCGGGCATCTTCAAGCGTTTTTACTATATTATTTCGATTTACACCTTCTTTACAAGTTATCAAAAACCCAAACCAACTTGGATTACTATTTTCACAAGGTTCGGGTAAAATAAGCTTATCTTGAAGCGGCTTTAAAAGCGAATAAAGATATTCAAAGTTTTCTCGCCGTCTTTGTGCAAAGTACGAAATCTTTTCAAGTTGGGCACAACCAACAGCCGCTTGCATATCAGTTGCTTTTAAGTTATAACCAAAATGACTATAAGTATACTTATGGTCGTAACCTTTCGGAAGAGTTCCGTATTGACCATCAAAACGATGCCCACAATAATTATCTTTTCCACTTGGACAAATACAATCCCTTCCCCAATCTCTAAATGAACGAATAATTTTATGTAGCATAGGGTTATTTGTATAAACAGCTCCACCTTCACCCATAGTCATATGATGTGGAGGATAAAAACTTGAAGTACCTATATCGCCAATCGTTCCAGTTTTATAGGTTTTTCCATCAAACGTGTAATCAGAGCCGAGAGCATCACAATTATCTTCTATGAGCCACAGATTATGTTTATCACAAAAAGATTTAACAGCTTTTAAGTCAAATGGATTTCCTAGTGTATGAGCTATCATAACTGCCTTTGTTTTTTTACTTAAAGCTTTTTCTAGTTGGCTTATATCAATATTATACTGTGGAATAGTTACATCAACAAATACAGGAATAGCACCGTATTGCAAAATTGGAGTTACAGTTGTTGGAAATCCACAAGCTACAGTAATAACCTCATCACCTCGTTTAATCTGTCGTTCTTTTAAAAGCTGCGAAGTCAAAGACATAAAAGCACAAAGATTCGCAGAACTCCCCGAGTTGACCAACGACACATATTTTACCCCTAAGTATTCGCCAAAATTTTTTTCAAACTTTTCCGTATAACGCCCTGCTGTAAGCCAAAACTCCAAGCTAGAATCTACAAGATTTACTACCTCTTTTTCATCAAAAACCCGGCTCGCATAATTGATTCTGTCTCCATCCTTATACGCAGGCACTTGCATAAATTTAGCGTAATACTCTTTTACACTTTCCAAAATCTCGTTTAGAGCCTCATCTTTTGTTTTATTTTCAAACATTAATTTTATTCTCCAAAATATTCTTTTATTTGTTTATCTGTAATTTCAGCTGGACTTACACCGCTTTGTACAGCTTTTTCCCATTCTACTACTTTTTTTATCGCTTGTTTAATAGTCCAATGTGGCTCCCAAGCCAAAACACTCTTAGCTTTTGTGCAATCAAGCTTCAAAAAATTTGCCTCGTGTGGAGCATTCGCTTCACTGACATTTTTCCATCCAGCAGCATTTCCCCACTCTGCACAAAAAATATCGGTAAGTTTTCCTGTTGTTACACAACTTTCATCATTAGGACCAAAATTATAACTAGAAGCAAAAGATTTATCCTCATATTGTTTTTGTGCAAGCAATAAATAACCAGAAAGACATTCCAACACATGTTGATATGGACGTGTAGAATATGGATTTCGCACAATGATTTGCTTTCCACTTTTTACTGCTCTAACACAGTCAGGTATAATTCTATTTTCTGCGTAATCTCCTCCGCCTATAACATTTCCACTTCTTGCAGTAGAAATTGCAGGAGAAGTGTTTTCAGAGAAAAAAGAATTCCTATAACTATAAGTTACAAGCTCACTACAGCTTTTACTATTTGAATATGGATCAAAACCACAAAGATTTTCGTTCTCTCTATAGCCCCAAAGCCATTCTTTATTTTCATACACTTTATCTGTAGTAATGTTTACAAAGGATTTAACACTTTTAACCTGCCGTATAGCTTCCAACATATTTACAGTTCCCATTACATTTGTAGCATATGTTTCTACAGGTTCTTTATAAGAATAACGCACTATCGGTTGTGCTGCCATATGAAACACAATATCGGGATTGGCTTTTTCAACTGCACAGCTAAGTTTCTCTAAATCTCTAATATCCGCTATAACAGAATTTATTTGCTTGGCTGTATCTGTTTGTTCAAAAATACTCGGACAAGTTGGTGGTTCTAAAGCATAGCCAGTAACATCAGCTCCTGCTAAAAGCAATATACGACTAAGCCAAGTCCCCTTAAAACCAGTATGCCCTGTTATGAACACTTTTTTGTTTTTGTAAAATGTAAACATTTTTCTATTTGTTTGCAAAATGTCCCCATATATCCCAAGGAGCTTTTTTTGTACTCCAAAGGGTATTTAACTCTTCTTTATCCTTTAGCATATCCATCGGATGCCAAAAACCTGTATGTTTATACGCATTAAGCTGTCCGGCTTTTGCAATTTCTTGAAGTGGTTTTCGCTCAAACATCATATCGGACATATCACCTTGTAAATAATCAAACACCTTATTTTCACAGACAAAAAAACCTCCATTTATCCATGAGTCAGTTGGTTTTTCCTGAAACTGTGAAATTGTTCCATCTGTTTGAATATCCAAAGCTCCAAACCGACCTTCAACCTGCACTGCAGTTAACGTAACAATCTTTCCTGACCTTTGATGATTTTTCACCAAGGCATCAATGTTGACATCAGAAACTCCGTCTCCATATGTCAGCATAAACGGTTCCCCCTTAAGATGATCTTTAGCTTTTTGGATTCTACCAGCGGTCATTGTTTCAGAACCAGTATATAGCATTGTAACCTTCCACTTCTCCGAACGTGTTTTATGAATCTGCACATCATTATTATCTAAATCAACTGTAACATCACTGTAACGATTGTAATAATTCAAAAAATAATTTTTAATTACATGCCCTTTATAACCTGTCAAAATAATAAAATCATTATAACCATAATGACCATATATTTTCATAATATGCCAAAGAATAGGATATCCCCCTATTTCAACCATAGGTTTCGGAATAATTTTGGTTTCTTCACCTAATCTAGTTCCTTTTCCGCCTGCTAAAATCAGCGTTTTCATAATGATAACTTCCCCTTATACCGTCTATATTCTTAACAATACAAATAAACATTCATAGTGTGTTGCCTAACAGGATACTAAAATATTGACCATTAGTCAAGTATAAAACAAAATACCAAATTGAAATTGTTTCCTCACTAGCTTGAATGATTCCACAAAAAAATATAATTAAAAAACTTCAGTTTTTAAAGACTGTCAACTATTATACTTTTAACATTTAATATATTTTTCTAATTCAATAAATAATGCGCTTTTTAATAAATTTTGTCTCCTCCCCAATTTCTATTCCTCATTCTGTCCACAAAAATTAGCGTTTTCATGATAGCTGTTTCCCTTCCCATAAACTTGAATTAGGAGAAACAACCGAGAATGAAATAGCAGCTCTATGTTCATCAGGATCAACTATCCATTTTGTGTTTTTTATTGACAAACTCAAACTAAGTTCATACTTACCAGGTGGTAACATTCGGGGATATAAATTAAATTCAAAACAATTTTTACCAACATGAAGTTTATCATTGATTCCTTTCAATGCAAATATAGATCGAGACTCTGTGTAAATCAAAATCCAAAAATCAATGTTTGGAATAATTTCTTGAATATCTGCGTTAAGAATAATTTTATATTCTGACTCATAAAGAATTGTTCCGTGTTGTATATTATCATTACAATCAACAAGCTGAATCCATTCAGGTGTAAAATACGGACTTTCAATAGAACCATCATTTTCCCAAATACTTGGTGCATTTGTTGTATCCCTTATCCCCAAATACTCTTCGACAGTCTCGTCAATACTATCACTTTGAAACTTCAGCCACCCCTTTTCCAGCACCATCCCCTTATCGCAAAGACTTCTTACCGCAGCCATATTATGACTTACAAACAAAATAGTTCGCCCCTCACTAGTTGAAAGATCACTCATCTTGCCGATAGCTTTTTTTTGGAACTCAGCATCGCCTACCGCGAGCACCTCATCGGCAATTAAAATATCGCTATCTAAATGTGCAGCAACGGCAAATGCAAGGCGAACATACATTCCACTAGAATAGCGTTTTACCGGTGTATCTATATGGCGATCAATACCTGAAAAAGCAATTATCTCGTCGAGCTTTTTGTCGACTTCACGCTTTTTCATTCCTAAAATCGCACCATTCAAATAAATATTTTCCCGTCCAGTAAGCTCACCGTGAAAACCGGTCCCAACTTCCAGTAAACTCGAAACTCGACCACGAATTTTGGCAGAACCTTCGGTGGGAGTTGTAATTTGTGAAAGAACTTTTAGCAAAGTACTTTTTCCAGCTCCATTTTTTCCAATTATTCCGAGTCTATCGCCCTGTTTTATTTCAAAGTTCAAATTCTTTAGGGCCCAAAAATCGGTTTCATTGCCGTCATATTTATCAGCGCCAATTCTAGCATGTGGGTCTTCTTTGCCTCGTTTTAACGCCCACCAACTTTGGATGTCACGAAATAATGTCCCATGGCTTATTGTACCCAGCTTGTACATTTTTGATATATTTTCAACTTTTATAACTGTTTTTGACATTCCTTGTTTTGATTCCTCAATTTTTTTCTAAAAGCAAACTTTCTAAATCGTCTTAATATTATACACATTTTAATTTTTTTGTCTAGATTTATAAAAACTTTTTTCAATGTGGTATGGTTCACTTTTTTGGAAAAATAATATATTCAATTTACATTTCTCCTATACAATATTTTTCATTATAAATTATAACAATAAATGGACCAATATCCCAATTAAACTTTATTATAGATGAGCCATAAAATATAAAACAAAGGTGTTCGCTATTCCACTAAAATTTAGATAAAATGTCAAGCAAAACTACTTACAATTTATAACCAATTTTATACTAATTTAGAAACCATAATAGATCAAAAACTCAATAAAGATTATATTTTTTTTACCGACAACGAACTTGTGAAAAACTTAAACATTTTTAATGAATTGGGAAAAGTGAAAATTATTCCTGTGGTGGTTTTAGAAAAAGTTTCAGTGGCTGAAAAGCTGGGCGAAATTTTAATGCGGTGCGAGCTACCTTGTGCCGAAGTTACATTTCGCACCGATGCGACTGTTGAAATTTTGAAAACTTTACGAAAAAAATTTCCGTCAATGTTGCTTGGGGCAGGAACCGTTTTAAGTAACGAAAAGGCTGAGCAAGCTTTTGACGCAGGCGCTTCATTTGCCGTTAGCCCGGGTTTTGATACAAAGTTGGTTGAATTTTGTTTGAAAAAAAACTTCCCGATAATACCGGGTGTTGCAACCGCAAGTGAAATCCAAACAGCTCTTTCGATGGGACTTACAGTTTTGAAATTTTTTCCTGCGGCTGCATTGGGTGGCGTAAAAATGCTCAAAGCTTTGTCCGCACCTTTTAAGCAGGCTCGTTTTGTTCCAACAGGTGGCATCACAAAAGAAAACATAGTGGATTTTTTAGCATTGCCGTCTGTACTAGCTTGTGGCGGAACTTGGCTTGTAAAAAAAGATTTGCTTGAGCAAGAAAAATTTGATGATGTTGAAAAACTTATCAAAGAAGCTGTTTTTAGCATACAAAAATAAAAAAACACTTATAACTGTTAACAGAAAAGTTGGTAAAATAATATTCATCAAGGAGCGTAGCTCTGGTTCGCTTAAGCGGGAATTTTTGTGCGTCAAAAATTCCCGCTCGACTTTGCCAGATTTGCGTTACAACTCATCGCTAGTTTAGATCTCCTTGCCCATCTAAAGCAAGGAGATAGGCGATTTTCGCAAATTAAGGACAAGTCTTACAAATGTAAATTTTTAATAGATTTTTTTTTAGTTATTTCGTATAATGAATTTTATGCCACTTAATCACTTGAAAACAAAAATTGCAAATTGGAATGAAATGCTTGAGGTGCAAAGGTTTTGTACTTCATCAAAACTCTGTTCCATTTATGGTTTGGACAATGGTGCTTTTTGTTTTTTTTTGAACAGTCTTTTGCATAAAAGTAATAAACGAGTTTGCATTGTTGTTCCAACTGAAAGAGAAATTACAAAGATGCTTTCTGATATTGAGACGGCAGGTTTTAAAGCAAGTGTTTTTCCTTGGTGGGGCAATCTTGCATATCGAGGTCTGGCAAAAAATAGTTCGGTTTTTGCCGAACGGGTAAATGCACTTTTAAACTTGGCTGAAAGCAAAAGCCAAATTGTTTTAATGTCTCAGCGTTCTTTTATAACTGCTGTTCCGCCACCTGAATACATAACACAAAACTGTATCAATATTTTTGTTGGCGATAAAACCGAACCGGAAATTCTCGCCGAAGAGTTAACGCATCTTGGTTTTTTACGCGTCAGCAAAGTTTCAATGCGAGGCGAGTTTGCAATGCGAGGGGAAGTGTTGGACATAGCTCCGATGTACAGCGAAAACTCGGAAGAAGCTTTTCGTATACAATTTGACTTTGACAAAATAGAAAAAATAAAACGCTTTAATATTTTAACTCAAGACTCAAAAACTGAATTAAAAAAAATTCGCATTGCACCTGTAAAAGAAGTTATCTGGGATAAAACAAGTATTAAAACTTTAAAGAAAAATATTTTATCAATAAAAGATTTTGAAAAAGATTTTTATGAAAAAACAAATGAAGAAAATATTTCACAATTTTTTGAAACCTTTAACGAAACTAAAACATTTGCGAACGAAGAATTATTTTTTCCACTTTGCTTTGAAAAAAAATATTCTGTTTTAGATTATTTGTCTGAAGACTCTTTAATTATATTTAGTGAATATACACGAATGAAAAACGCCAGTGATTTAATTGCAAAGGAATACGAAAGCCTTTATAAAAAAGCTGTCTCCGCAGATGATTATTATTTAGATAAAAATTTTTCATTACCACTTCCCAAACCTGAATACTTTATTTTTAATTTTGAAAATTTAATAACAAGCGATGTAAATAATGTAAGCAAAATATTTTTGAAAAATTTTACACAATCTGAAATAGAAAAAGATGGCTTATCCAAAAACGAAACTTCAAAAATTGAAACTCAAAACGAAAAAGAAAGCGAACAAGTTTTTACTTTTAACATTGATGGAGCTAAAAGTTTTTTTGGAAACATTATTTACTTAAAAGAAAGTGTACAAGGCTTGCTCGAAAATAATTGGAGCGTTTTTATTTTTGCAGAAAGTGAACACCAAGCTTTGCGAATTAAAGCTGTGCTAAAAGATTTTCCTGTTGAAGTTTTACCACACAGTATTTCTGCAGGCTTTTCGATTCCGCAATTAAAATTAACTGTTATAAACGAAAACGAAATCTTTGGAAGACAAAGACGCATTCCAAAATCTGTAACGCAAGCTCGTAGCTCAGTTATTGATGTGTTTATAGATCTTTCGGTTGGTGATTACATTGTTCATGTCAACTATGGCATTGGGCAGTTTCGTGGCATCGAGCGAGTAAAAACAATGGGAACGGAACGAGATTATATTGAGTTACTTTACGCAAATGAGGAGCGACTTTTTATTCCCATTGAGCAAGCTGATCTTGTGCAAAAATATTTAGGTGGCGAGGGACAGGCGCCTCGTCTCGACACACTGGGTTCTAAATCTTGGGAAGCTCGCAAGAGCAAAGTAAAAAAAGAAGTGGAGGATTTGGCGGGAAAACTTTTGGAACTTTATTCTAAACGAAAGGCGTCTCAAGGTTTTGCCTTTCCTCCTGATGACGAATGGCAACTCGCATTTGAAGCAGCCTTCCCTTACGAAGAAACGGAAGACCAACTTACCTGCACAGAAGAAATAAAATCCGATATGGAAAAATCCGAACCAATGGACCGCTTACTATGTGGCGATGTAGGCTATGGCAAAACTGAAGTTGCAATGAGAGCTTGTTTTAAAGCTTGTATGGCTGGAAAGCAAACTGCGTTTTTAGCACCTACTACTATTTTAGCAGAACAGCATTATCAAACTCTTTTGGAACGGTTTAAAAACTTTCCTGTAAAAATCGCAAAGCTTTCTCGCTTTGTTACAAAGAGCGAACAGAAAAAAACTTTGAAAGATTTGCTAGATGGAAAGATAGATATTCTTGTGGGAACTCATCGCATTATCCAAAAGGATGTAAAGTTTAAAGACTTAGGTTTAATGATAATTGATGAAGAGCAACGCTTTGGTGTTAAAGACAAAGAACGTTTAAAAAAAATGCGATACAATGTAGACTGTCTTGCGATGAGTGCAACTCCAATTCCGCGTACTCTTCATATGTCGCTTTTGAAAATTCGTAAGATGAGTTTAATTACAACTCCACCTCAAAACAGAAAGCCAGTAGAAACTTATATTCACGAATTTGATATTAGTCTTGTAACAAAAGCGATTCGTAATGAAATAGAACGCGACGGACAAGTTTTTTATTTGCACAATCGAATTGAAAGCTTGGATGAAACTAGGTACATTTTACAAAAGGCAATGCCGGAAGTTTTGTTTGAAACTGCTCACGGACAAATGACAGCAGATGAAATTGAAGAAACATTTATGCGTTTTAATGCAGGCGGTTTTCAAGTTTTAATCTGCACAACAATTATTGAAAATGGAATTGATATACCAAATGCAAATACAATTATAATTGACAGGGCGGATATGTACGGAGTTTCTCAACTGTATCAACTTCGAGGTCGGGTTGGGCGTTCCGATAAAAATGCTTTCGCGTATTTGCTTTACCCTGAAGGAAAAGTTTTGTCGGAGGTGAGCGTTAAACGCTTGCAAACAATTTCCGACTTTACTGAATTAGGTTCAGGTTTTAAAGTTGCAATGAAAGACATGGAAATTCGTGGTGTCGGAAATTTACTTGGCAAACAGCAGTCGGGAAATATTTATTCGGTGGGCTTTGATTTATATTTACATTTACTTGATACTGCAATTCGTGAACTTGAAAACAAAAACTACACTCCCGAAATTGAACCTGTGGTGGAGTTAGAATACTCTGGCTTTATTCCTGACAGCTATATTAAATCGGAAGATACTAAAATGGAAATTTACAAAAAGATTGCAGCTGTTCGTACCGAGTCTGACTTCGACACACTCGTAGCAAATTTAAGTGATCGTTTTGGTTATGCTCCGATTGAAGTAGAAAGTTTGTTAGCACTTGCTGAAATAAAAATCATTTGTAAAAAACTTTCTGTATTGAGTTTAAAAGAACGGAATGGAAAAGCTCTCGTAGAATTTTCTCAAGTTACTAAAATTTCCATTGACAAACTTTTAAAAATAATACAACACTCACACGGAAGAATATACTTAGATGGAACTCGTCCTAACATCGTAATTTTAGAAACTGGCAATATCGGGCTAAAAGAAAAAAGCGAATTTATAAAAGAGCAGTTGGGACAATTATTGTAATATGTTTTTTGGCTCGATTTTTTAGCTTGTCTTAAAACTCTAATAAAATTTATAAATCGGATGATTGCAAAAAAGCAAAAATAGCAGCTATGGCAAGATAAGTTTCTTCAGGAATGCAATCCCCGATTTCACTTTCGACGAGAATGTTAGCAAGAGCTTCGTCCTCCACTATTTTAATACCATTTTCGATAGCAATTTCTTTTATCCGTTTTGCTACAAGTCCTTTTCCACTAGCTACTATGACAGGAGCTTCTTCGCCAATTGTGTACGAAAGGGCAACACTCAAATCTATTTTTTCTTTCTTTTTCATTTTACACCTCGATATCTAGTGGCGTTATTTCTTGTGGCGTTCCCATTTGACAGGGAATGGTTAAACCTAAAGATTGCATTGCTGTTTTAAGTTGTTTGAGGAATTTTTCTTTTTTAATTTTTGGCAAATCATTTTCGTCTTCAAAATAAAGAGTGCAAGTTTTATTTTTAAGTTCAAACAAAAAATTATAACCCGCCTTACTAGCTCGTAAAACAATTTTTTCACAAGTTTGACTTTTTACATTTATCAAAAAAGAAACAAGTCCTTTTATTTTAATCTGTCGGTTATTATTTAACGACACTCCTTCTTTTTCAAAAGGAACTAAAACCCAATGGAAGTTTCCCCTTCCTTTTATATGATTTGCCACTAAGATTAAATCGTCAGCCAAGTTTTTTGATTTATCTTTTGAATTAAGATCTTTTTCTTTTTTGTTATTTGACGATAAAGAGTTTACAAGTTTTTCCTGTGTTTGCTCTTTATGTTCTTTTGTATTTTTAGTATTTTCATTTTTTCCCTCAAGCTCCTCGTCAGAATTTTCAAGTTCAAAAATACGTGTGTAAATTTTTTTAAGCTCAGATGGTTTGAGGCTTAAATTTTTTTCTAAAAAGTTAGTTGCCAAAAAACTCAAGCGATTTTTTAAAAGCTTTTTTTCTTTGTTTGAAAGTTCTTTTTTTGTGCGAAAACTTTTTAAAGTATGCTCCAACAAAGTATAAAGTCTTGTAAGCTTTGTCGGTTCTAGTGGTGCGTTTAATTCTAAAAAACTTTTAGCAATAGCTTCCGCTAATTGGACATCTTGAAACTTGTTTAGCTGTTTTGCAGAAGTCTCGTCCCCATTTGCAAGGCTCGGCAAAAGAGGAGTTAAGACCAATTGATTTTCTCTAAAGCTTACAAGCATTTTAAAAACCTGACCTGCTTTTAAGTTCTCAGGAGCCTTTGCCAAAAATGTAAACCCACGTAAACTAATGCGTACATTGCCATCTTGTTCTCTGCTTAAAAGTTTTGCATTTACAGTTTCACCCTCACGCAAAACTAATTCTCTCATAGAATTTTTATCTAAAGCAAAAAAAAGTGGGCTATCCGTTTTTTGAATCATCAATTCAAAATCGGACATTTTTAGCTTTTCTTTAACATTTGAAAAATACAAAAAAGTCTAAATTTTAAAAACTAAAAATTTATAAAAACTTACCGAAAATAAATTGATGAAAAAGAAACTAATAAGTGCCACCATTTTTTTGTTTATATTTTTAAAACTTTCGGCACAAGATTTTATATCGCTAAAAAATATTCCTACTAATTTAGAAATTGAAGTAATGAATGTTAATGTCAATGTTATTGACACAGATGACGATTTTGCTTCGTACCTTGCAAAACTTCCAAAGGGCAATAAACTTTCCTGTGTTGAAAATCGTGGTACTTTTAGAGTTCGTTCAATTTACAGAACTGCCGGAGAAATTACAATAAAAATTCCGAAAACAAAAACCCTTGAACGAATGCGAATAGTTGCCTCACTTGCACAAATAAATATTGAAAATATATCAGCCGTGCATGCACAGATTCTTTTAACACGCGGCGACATTAGCATAAAAAATTGTTTTTTCAAAACTTCAAACCTAACCCACAACACTGGCAATCTTGATTTTTCGGCAGGCGTTAAGTCATCCGCTATTTGCATTAGCAATGTTATTGGCAAAGTGGAATACCTAGGCGAAACAAATGACTATCATCTTGACTATGCACAAGCCCACTCAAAACTTGCAATCAATGGAGAAACTATTACAATAAAACAGGGAATGCTCGGACGCCCAAAAGCCATCAAACGAGTTCTACTTTCCGTTTCTGCATCAGAGGCGAATGTTACTTTCCCGAAGTGAAAGCCAGTTTATTTTTACTATTTGGCAATTGTCTGTATTTTTACTTACAAGCTTTACGACAAGGAGTTACTTACTCTTATGCTTATAAGTTCGGACGAAGTTTGCTTTCCTATCAACACAAATTTTTACAAAATACTCTATTAAAAAAGTAACCTTTATTTGACTTTTTCGTTTTACTATAGTATGAAAAAGGTGTTTTTTAGTTTAGTGCTGTTTTGTTTGTCTTCAGTTTTGTATTCCCATCCGCATATGTGGTTTGACTGCGAATTTGAATTTGAGTTTTCACAAGAGAAGTTAAAAGGGGTTAAAGTAATTTGGACCTTTGACAAGTTTTTTAGTTCTGATATTATTGCAGGGTATGATAAAAACCGAGATGGTTTTTTTAACAAACAGGAAACTGCCGATATTTTTCAAAACGCTTTTTCTTACACTCGCAATTATTATTATTTTACATTTATACGAGCGGGTAGGGAAAGATTTTCACCAAAGCGAATTGAACTTCATAATTTTGTTGCAAAGCAAAAAAACGGCGTTTTAATTTATGAGTTTTATATAAATTTGACGGGGTACAATGGAAACGAAATTTATATAGCTTGTTATGATTATACTTATTTTTGCGATATAGGGTACACGAAAAATTGTGTTAGGTTTTCAGGTATAAATCGAAAACCGAACTATACTATCATTGAAGACAAAAATAATCCCATCTATTATAATCCAATTGGGGCGATTGATGATACGCGAATTTACACAAAATGGGCACCGGGTTTAAATGTTTATTATCCAAAAGAAATTAAATTAAGTTTGAGCTTTTAAAATTACAAAATACTATTTTCAAATAATTATGGATTTATTTTATGTGTAAATTTTACAAAAAAATGTTTTTTATTTTTTATTTTTTTTGTGTTTTATTTTCGCTTTTTGCAAATCCTTTTACACAAAAAAAATCTTCGCCCACTCCTGTTCAACAAAATGCTCCCAGCGAAAACATCGTAAAGGGAATGCGTTTTTTAAGTGAGCGATTAGCCTTTTATATTGAAGCTTGGGAAAAACACGGCGAGTTAAAAATGCTTTTTACGATTTTTGCTATTGCCTTCGCTTTTGGCTTTGTTCACGCACTTGCACCGGGACACCGAAAAGTTGTTGTCTTTAGTCATTTTTTGAGTCGTGAAGCAAATTGGCACGAACCTGCGATTTTGGGTTTTTGTCTTGCAGCCTTACACGCCCTTTCTTCATTAGTGCTAATGTTGATTTTCAGAGGCATTTCAGGAGCTGTTTCTGTTCTTGCAAACGATGCAAGCATCTATATGGAAGGCATAACTTTTATTGTTTTAATTGTGCTTTCACTTTACGAAATTGTTGAAGCTTTAATTTCGCTTTTCAGTAAACAAACTTGCGAAAAAAAGTCTCACGAAAAAAACTTAAAATTTTCAGGAATTGTCCTCAGTGCAATTTACCCCTGTCCCGCTGCAATGCTCATTGCGGTTTTTGCAACAAACTTGGACGCATTTTCCACAGGCTGTTTTGCGATTTTCGCCTTGTCCATCGGAATGTCCCTCCCAATTATAGCAGCAGGATATTTGGCTTGGGCAGGACGCACCGCAGTTTTCAGCAAATTGCGTGAAAACGAAAAAAAAATTAAAATCCTGACAAGTCTAATACAAATTTTTGCATTTTTGCTTTTGCTTATTTTGTCCCTAAAAATCGCCTTACCATTTATAGTTGGGCTTTTCAAAACTTTGAAAAAATAACCGACTTTGCTAAACGATTTAAGAAAACCGTATTTTCGGGCACACATTCGTGTGCCTACTTTAAGAAAACCGGAGCCTTGCAATAAAACTCGCTGACAAAGAGAGCAGAACGCAAGAAAACGCTAAAGCGTAAACTTTGCAAAGAATAAAACTCTATTTCCTATACATCACATGAGTTGCGTTCTTATGAACATCCTCACAAGCTTCTTTAAAGGCTTCCGCTACAGTTGGATGGGGATAGCAAGTGTTCAAAATTTGTGTCAAGCTAGTTTTAGCCTTTATTAAAGAGCCAACGGGACCAATAATATCAGTGGCAGCAGGGCAGAGCATTTGACAGCCAATAAGCGTTTCCGCCTCATCAAATACAACCTTTATAAAGCCAACTTCCTGCCCCACAACACAAGCCTTTCCGTTTGAGCCAATCGGTACCTTACCTACTTTAACCGCCATACCTTTTTCAGTACATTCGTTTTCTGTTGCCCCCACGGAAGCAGCCTCTGGAGTGGAATACAAACAAGATGGAATGAGTGTATCCTTAGGCTGAGTTTTTTTTCCATCTGCTTCCCTGAGCAAATTGTCCACAACCAAAACACCTTGACTTTCGGCATTATGGGCAAGCATTATATTTCCCTTGACTGCATCACCAATAGCGAAAATATGAGACTTATTCGTTCGCATAAAATCATCGGTAATAATTCCTCGTTTGTCAAACTCCACACCCGCCTTTTCCAGTTGGATATTATCAAGTTGAGCAACCCGACCAATGCAAACAATCACGGCATCCGCAGTAATTGTTTCCTCTTTTCCTTTAAGTTCAAAGGTACAAGAAGTTTTATCTAAGCCCACAACCTTTGCTCTATTAATAATTTTTACACCTCGTTTTTTCAAAATCAAAGCAGTCTGCAAACCAATGTCTCTGTCGAAGGGTGGTAAAATCGTTCGTTCCAATTCCACAACTGTTACATCAATTCCAAGCTGATTATAAAAAGTTGCAAACTCAATTCCTATAACGCCTCCCCCCACAATAATTACGCTCTTAAACTCTACAGCCTCGCGTCCTAAAACATCATCGGAACTAAGCGTCTTTTCAATACCGGGTATCGGTAAAGCAAAAACTTTTGAGCCAGTCGCGATAATCAAGTTTTTAAACTCGAAAGTTTTACCATTTACGCTGATGCTGTTTTCGCTTTCCAATTTTCCTTCGCCAAAAACAATTTCTACTCCAGCATTTTTAACCAAAGCTTCCACACCAGAAACAAGTTTATCTACCGCTGCATTTTTGCCTTCGTAAAGTTTTTTCATATCATAACTCGGTGCATCAAAAGAAAGAAAGTCCGAAGTTCGAGCTTCATAATAATTTTGTGAAACGTGTAAAAAAAACTTTGTCGGTATGCAACCCCGATTCAAACAAGTTCCACCAAGTTTATCCTTTTCCACCAAAAGCGTTTTGAGCCCCGCACGTCCCGCCTTTATCGCTGAAACATAACCGCCCGGTCCACCGCCTAAAATAACTAAATCATACATAATAAATCTCCTCAAATGAAACATCATAAGTATAATATTATTTTTGAAAATTTACAATATGTTAAAATAGTTATTGAAAAGATTTTTGCTTTTTTGTGCTTTAACCTTTGTAAGACTTGTCCGTGCCTTTCGAAAAACATTTATCCCTTCGTCTTGGATAACTCAGGGTCTTAAACTAGCGAATGAGACACAACGCAAGAGTGGCAAAGTTGGGACAAGAATTTTTGACAGAAAAATTCTTGTCCTTAAGCAAGCCAGAGCTATGCTCCTCGTTCAAGCGTAAACTTTGCAAAAAGCAAACAGCTAAAAAAGCTAAACACTAAGTTAAACGCCAATGCGTAAATTCCTGACAAGCTGTTATATTGGATATAGTTTGGCAAAACCGTTACCTTATTCATAAATATAGCGCTCCCCACTAATCTACATAAAAAGCCTTTAATTCCATAGTTTTACCCCACTTATACCCCATTTTAGCCATATTTTAGCCTATTTTTA
>JARGFC010000045.1:0-89057 GCA_038397925.1 Treponemataceae bacterium | reverse complement strand
TGCAGAAAAAAGTTGATAAGATTTTGGAAAGCGAAGAACAGCTCAAAAAACTCGCAAAATAATTTTTACTAGTTTGGAGTTCTTAGTGGGAAAGCTAGAGCGAGGAGCGTAGCTCTGGCTCGCTTACGGACAAGAATTTTTTACAAAAAATTCTTGTCCCAACGTTGCCAGATTAACATTAAAACCCATTCGCTAGGTTTATAACTCCTTGCCCATCTAAAGCAAGGAGATAAGAGATTTTCACAAGGCACGGTCAGTCTTATAAAGGTTAGGAAAAAAGTGAAAAAACTTTTATTTGGGGCTTGACAAAAATTTAATTTTGTGGTATAGTGTCTTACTTTTGGTGGCATAGCTCAGTTGGCAGAGCAAGCGGCTCATATCCGCTCGGTCATAGGTTCAAGCCCTATTGCCACTATTTAGTATATCGTGTAGTCCGCTCTATGCGATTGCTTGGGTTTTTAAGTTTCCGTTGTGCTGACGGATTTTTAAGGAGAGGCAATGCCTACAATTAACCAATTGATTAGAAAAGGACGCAGTTCTATGAAGTATGCGTCAAAAAGTCCAGCTCTTCAAAGCTGTCCACAAAAGCGTGGAGTTTGTACCATTGTAAAAACGGCAACACCGAAAAAGCCGAATTCGGCTTTGCGAAAAATCGCTCGTGTGCGTTTGAGTAATGGAATCGAGGTTACTGCGTATATCCCCGGTATCGGGCATAACTTACAGGAACACTCGGTTGTGCTGATTGAGGGCGGGCGTGTGAGAGACCTTCCCGGTGTTCGGTATCACATTGTGCGTGGTGCGAAAGACGCTTTGGGAGTTGATGGTCGAAAGAAAAGTCGTTCTAAATATGGAACTAAAAAACCAAAGGCTTAAATTAGGAGGAAGCTATGAGTAGAAAAAAAATTACAGCACGAACTGAAACTCCAGCTGACCCAAAATATAACAGCGTTTTGGTTTCTAAATTCATTTGCAGAATGATGCTTGATGGAAAAAAAGCGACATCTACAAGATTATTGTATTCAGCTTTTGATAATATTAAGAAAAAAACAGGTGAAGAACCTCTAGCTGTTTTTACAAAGGCTATTGATAATATTAAACCTGTTGTTGAAGTAAAAAGTAGACGGGTTGGTGGTGCTACCTATCAAGTGCCAACCGATGTGCCTGAAGCTCGTCGTGAAGCTTTAGCTATGCGTTGGATTATCAGTGCAGCTAGAACTCGAAGTGGTAGAGGTATGGACGAGCGTCTTGCTGCTGAAGTGATAGATGCTTACAACAATACGGGTAATGCATTCAAAAAACGAGAAGAAGTTCATCGTATGGCAGACGCGAACAAAGCATTCTCACACTTTAGATTTTAAGTATAGACTTGAAAATAAAAGCCCTGCAGTTTTTTGCAGGGCTTTTTTGTTTGTGGACATTCTTATTTTAAGAACAGTCTTATAAAATGTATAAAAACATACAAAAGCATAAAGAAATGCAAAGCTTGGAATAAGTGTCAAAATGTGACCTTGTTGAAAGTTTTTAGTCGAATTTTTACCCCTTGAAATAAAAACTTAAATTCAATAAAATAAATAACTACTAGCGAGGAACAATTATGCGAAAAAATTTAGGTGCAAAACCAATTCTTTATCCACAAGCAGTTTTCATTGTGGGTAGCTATGACGAAGAAGGAAATGCCAACGCTATGAATGTAGCATGGGGTGGAGTGGCAGACTCAAACAAAATTTTTATGTGTATTAGTAATCACAAATCAACTGAAAATATTTTAGCACGCAAAGCTTTTACCGTGAGTATGGGAACTGCCGAGCAACTTGTCGCTTGTGATTATGTTGGCATTGTTTCTGCAAACAATGAACCTGATAAAATAAAAAAGGCAGGTTTTCACACTGTAAAGAGTGAGTTTGTAGACGCACCAATAATTAAAGAGCTTCCAATGACATTAGAATGCAAACTTATTAGTTATGATTCTAAAAATTCTTATATGTTCGGCGAGATTGTAAATGTGAGTGTAGACGAAAGTATTCTTGATGAGCAAGGCAAAATTTCTGTACAAAAACTTCGTCCTATTATCTTTGATGGTGCAAACGCCGCTTATCATATAATAGGCGAAAAAGTTGGAAACGCATTTCAAGACGGCAAGGTATTAAAATAAAAGAGGAAAAAATGAGCTTTGTGGAATTGATTTTTCTCGCCATCGGCTTGAGTATGGACGCTTTTGCAGTTTCGGTATGTAAGGGCTTAGGGATGAAAAAAGCAAACTTAAAGGCAGGGCTTACTTGTGGGATTTGGTTTGGTGGCTTTCAAGCCTTGATGCCTTTGATTGGCTTTTTTGTAGGTAGGCTCTTTGCTGAAATGATTCAAGCTATTGACCACTGGATAGCCTTTACACTTTTAGCATTTATCGGTGTTAATATGATAAGAGAAACTTTAACCAATCCCTGTTGTTGCACAGACAATGAGTCTGATGAGGATATGTCTTTTAAAACAATGTTTCTTTTAGCAATTGCAACTTCGATTGATGCACTTGCTGTTGGCATTTCTTTAGCAATGATTGGCAATGTTAATATTCTGCAAGCAATTGTTTTAATAGGCGTTGTTACTTGCTTACTCTGCACAGTCGGTGTTAAAATTGGTAACCTCTTTGGAAGCAAACTTAAAAACAAAGCACAAATACTCGGTGGTAGTATTTTAATTTTGCTTGGTGTTAAAATTTTGCTGGAGCATCTTGAAATTTTTACTTAAAGAAATTTGCCTGCCTATTTTACACAAGCTAATTTGCAAAATTCTAACTAATTTCTCCCAAGGCTTCCACTCCAACATCACTTGAAATTTCACTAGCGGCTAAAACTACAAGGTTTGGAAATTCTCTATTGGTGGAATTTTTTACCAAAATGCGAGCTTCCTCCGTTGTTAAAATCAAGGGCATATAACCATTTTTTTGCACAGCTATAAAACTATCTGTCAACGATTTTATCCAAGCCCGTTGAGAAGCTTGGTCCCATCCAACCATAGGACCGTTTATTGTATCAATTCTGCTTGCAATGATTTTTTCCGTTAGCTCCGAACTTAAAAGCAAAGCGTGAATTGTTTTATTTTCGTCAGCATACTGCAAACAAATTTGTCGCCCGAGTGCCTGCCTAACTCGTTCCGTTAAAATAGAAATATCGGAAGTGATAGGACGATAGTCAGCAATCGTTTCAAATATAATAATAGTATTGCGGATAGAAACCTCTTCCTGTAAAAGTCTCTGTAAAATCTTTTGGATTTCGCCCAAACTAGCCACTTTCAAAACATCATCCACAACAGCAGGGGCGTCCTTTCGCAAGGCGTCAATAATACCTTGTACCATTTGCCTATCCAAAATATCTGCCGCATTTCGCTTGATAATTTCAGTTAAGTGTGTTGCAATGATTGAAGGTGGGTCAACTACAGCATAACCGAGCATTTCCGCCCGTTCTCGATTTCCCTCAGAAATCCAAATTGCCGGTAAATCAAAGGCAGGTTCAAAGGTTCTCTCTCCGGGGATTTCCTCAGTAGCATCTCCCGAATTAATAGCAAGATAAGAGTCCATTCGAATACGACCACGAGCCACTTCAACACCACGAATCTTAAAACAATATTCATCGGGTTGCATTCGCATATTGTCAATAATACGGATTCGCGGGGCAACCAAACCAAGCTCCAAAGCCGAAGTCCGTCTGATTCGTGTAATGCGTTCCAAAAGCTCGGCTCCCTTTTCCTTGTCTACAAGAGGAATTAAACCATATCCCAACTCCAATGAAAGCGGATCTAACGGAACTATCGGACTGATATCCGAAGGGCTTTGTCCCTTTGTTTCTACACTTCCATCTTTGTGAGTAGTTTGTGAACCAGCACTAGCTAACTTTGCTCCTCTTGCTACATTGGTTTTGCTTAAATACCAACCCACAAACCCAACAACAACAGCTAAAAGCAAAAGTATAATGGCAGGAAAGCCGGGTAAAAAAGCCATAATAGCTAAAACTGCAGCCGCAATAAAATAAACTGTTGCATCTTTTGAAAACTGTTCTGCAACATCATCTCCAAAATACCCTGTGCTAGCAGAACGCGTAACAATCAAACCTGCCGCAACAGAAATCAAAAGAGATGGTATTTGAGATAAAAGCCCATCACCTATTGTAAAACGAGTATAGGTTGCTAAAGCTTTTCCAAAGTCTTCATTTCTAAAAGCAACCCCGATAATAAGCCCACCAATTATATTTACAATCGTAATAAAAATACTTATCTTTACGTTACCTGAAACAAATTTACTTGCACCGTCCATAGCTCCGTAAAAGTCAGCATCTTTTTGCACTTGTTCTTTTTTTGCCTGAGCTTCTTCAAAAGTTATCGCTCCAGAATTGTATTCATTTTCGATAGACATTTGCTTAGTGGGAATAAAGTCCAAAGTAAACCTAGCCTGCACTTCCGCAATTCTGGTAGAGCCTTTTGTAATAACAAAAACCTGCACCGCCATTATAATTATAAAAACTACAAGCCCTATCACCAAGCCCTCAACTCCCGAAGTTCCAACAACAAAGGTGCTAAAAGCATTTATCATTGCTCCGTCAAACTTTTCGCCCATCGTCAAAATTAAACGAGTGGAGCTAACATTTATCGCAAGCCCAAAGATAGTCATTAACAAAAGCAAGGATGGAAAAGTTGAAAAGCTAGTCGGATGTTCATTAAAAAGCACAAGTAATAAAATAATAATATTTATAATCAAATTGAGTGCCATAAAAAAGTCCAACAAAAAGGTTGGCAATGGCACTACAAGCATAAAAACAATCGTAACAACACCAATCGCAATTGCAATTTGAGTAAAAAACTTATTTTTTGCAAAAAAAGCTTCTCGTGCCTTTTTCGCCTCAGCCCGTAAGCCCAAAAAATTTGAATTATCTGACATAAGCTCCTGCACAAAAACGAATTATAATAACTCAAGTTTTATTATATTTTATAAAAAGATTTTAGTCAAGAGGGCTTTTTATTCACTAGATAGCGAGCTAGAATAAAACAACAGGGACGGTTTTTTGAAATTTAACCCTTGTCCGTCCTTGGTGAAAATCGCACTCTCGCCACGAACGGCGGGCTGGTACTTTTCTTTTGCGATGTTTTACAAAAATAAGAAAGCCTTAATTTGCAAAAAACGCTTATCCCATCGCTTTGGATGGGCGATGGGTCTTAAACTAACGGTGAGCTAAAACGCAAATCTGGTAAAGTCGGGCGGGAATTTTTGACGCACAAAAATTCCCGCTTAAGCAAACCAGAGCTACGCTCCTCGCTGAATTGTTAATAGGCGAAGTTTTGCAACACCATTTTGTCAAGTTGCAAAACTCGTCCGCCTTGAAAAAACTAAGCTTTTTTAGAAGATCTTTATTGAATACAAATATTTTTTATCAAAGTGATAGACTTTTTTTTTAAATATATTAAAATACAGTTAAATTCAATAATGTTTAATTAAGTATAAAGGGAAAAAATATGAAAAAAATTGTAATAGCCTTAGGTGGAAATGCACTAGGCTCAAATTTAGAGGAACAACGCATTGCTGTCAAAAATACAGCAAGGACAATTGCCAATTTAGTTGAAGATGGTAACGATGTAGTTGTAACGCATGGTAATGGTCCACAAGTTGGTATGATTCAAAAAGCAATGGAAGCATATCACAAGATGGATGCAAAAACTTCTGAACCAGAACTTTCTGTTTCAGTTGCTATGAGTCAAGCCTACATAGGCTCAGATTTGCAAAGGGCAATTATTGCCGAACTTGCGCAAAGAAATATCAATAAAACAGTTAGCAATATTGTTACACATGTTTTGGTAGACGCAAACGATCCTGCTTTTAAAAATCCTACAAAACCCATCGGGAGTTTTTTAACAAAAGAAGAGGCGGACAAATTCATCGCTTTAGGTGAACATATAATAGAGGATTCAGGGCGCGGTTATCGAAAAGTAGTTGCATCTCCAAAGCCTATTGAAATCATAGAACGACAAGTAGTTCAATCCTTGTTTATGGCAGGACAGGTTGTTATTGCTTGTGGTGGCGGGGGAATTCCCGTTATTAAAAAAGACGGCGTTTTGCTTGGTGTTCCCGCAGTAATCGATAAGGACTTTGCCAGTGCAAAACTTGCTGCCGACTTAAATGCCGACTACTTGATTATTTTAACAGCAGTTGAAAAAGTAGCAATTAATTTTAACAAGCCCAACCAAAAATGGCTTTCCGAACTTAGCACAAGCGAGGCAAAAAAACTAATCGCCGAAAACCATTTTGCTAAGGGCTCAATGTTGCCCAAGGTGGAAGCCGCCATACAATTTGCAGAAAGTCGTAAAGACAGTTTTGCCTTGATTACTCTTTTGGAAAAAGCTCAAGACGCTATCAAGGGCAAAACGGGAACTATAATTAAAGCAAATTAGGTTTTGCAAAAATGATGCCACCTAGCCCACGAGTTTTTCTAAGGTGGTTTTAAATCTTATACCCGAAAATTTTTCCGTCTGGTTTGCGTACTTTAAAACCTTCATCTTGGATTTCGATAATTTGCTCATTCAAAGCCAAAGCTGAAAGAGAAAATTTTCCACCACCGTTTTCTAAGTCAACCGCAAACTCAGGGCGGGAGAGCCCCGAAAGCATATTGCTTAATTTTCGCCAAAGTGAAAGAGCCTCGTTAAGAGGAACCGCAAAATGCGAAGTTCCACGTGCCGTATCCAATTGAAACAAATAACCGGGTTTAACTCCTAATTGCACAAGCTTTGTAAAAAGCTCTGCCAAAATTTCTGCTTCATCGTTGACACCCCGCAATAAAACCGACTGAGATTGCATAGGCACTCCTGCATCCAAACAAGCTTCTATCGAATGCACCTGTGCCTCGCCCAACTCCGCAGGATGGTTTATATGAGGAATTATCCAAAGCGGTTTACATTTTCTAAAAAGCCTTATCAACTTTTCTGTAAAAAGGCTCGGTGCAAAAATATTAGCCCTCGTACACACCCGAATTAAAAGATTTTTTGAGCGTTCTCTAATTCTCAAAAGAGTTCTTTCCAAAGTTTCAAAATCTGCTGAAAGCGGGTCTCCACCCGAAAGTAAAATTTCTGTAACCTCAGGCTTTGCCATAATATAATCCAAAACCTTATCAAGCTCCGCATCGCTCAAAAAGCCTTGAGCCCGTGCCGTAAATTCCCTTCTAAAACAATACCTACAATACCCCAAACAACGCCCAGTCGTTAAAACCAAAACCCTGTTTGGATACTGGTGAACACTAAAAGGCGTTGCCATATAATTTGCCTCACCGAGTGGGTCTGCCTTTTCGAAAGCTTCAAAGGAATTTTCTTTGTCCGAAAAAAATACTTGACGTTTCAAAGCTTCTGCTGACCTTCCTTCCGCATTTTTTATCAAATCTAAAAAAGCCGTAGAAACTAGTTCTGGCAAATTTATCAAACTGTTATTTTCCTTCTTTTCCATAAATTATAAGTTTAAGTATTTTTGGTTTAATGTCCATATCCAATAAAAACCTAGTGCAAATTGACAGATAAAGCTATCCAAAAAAAACGAGGGGCGCACATCGAAACTAATTTTTACACAATTTTTACATTAAATTTACTAAAGTTTTATAAATTATGGCTATAATACAAGCGATTAAATCTTTTTGAGGTGGGTATGAAAAAGAGAGTTTTTTATTTTCTTTTAATTTTAATAATTTCTCTTTTTGCCTGTGAGTCAATAGACACAAAAAAAGCAGGGTTTAGAATAGCTATTGTAACAGGTGGACCTAGATATTCATTAGAAGCTATAAACGGGGCAAAAGAGCTAATAAAAAAATATGGTGCAGTTAAAGACGGCGGAATAATTGAACATATTACATATTCTGATAATTTTGTAAAAGAAAAGGATAATATAGTTAAAAAAATAGTTGCGTTGTCAAAAGATCCTTTGGTTAAAGCAATTATTGTTAATGAAGCTGTGGCGGGAACGGCAGAGGCATTTAATAAAATACGCTCTCGTCGCCCCGATATTCTTCTTTTAGCAGCTGATCCGCAAGAACCACTGGGTATAATTCAAGAAGCATCTGATCTTGTTGTAAGCGAGGACTTTATTTCACGTGGCTTTACAATTCCTTGGGTTGCAAAAAAAATGGGAGCCGAAAATCTGGTTTACATTTCCTTTGACCGCCACTTACGGCTTGAAAATGTTCGCGTGCGTGAAGAAATAATGAAAAAAACTTGTAATGACTTGGGGATGAACTTTTATTACAAAGAAGCCCCTGATCCTCTCGGTTTTGTAGGACTAGCAGGACTAAAGGATTTTATAAATAAAAAAGTGCCAGTTTGGCTAGGCGCTTATGGGGAAAAGACAGCCTTTTTCTGTACTAGCGACGCAGGTGCAGAGCCAATTATTAGTTCTTTACTAAAGGAGCACGAAGGTATTTTTGTAGAGTCCGCCTTGCCTTCTCCTGTAACAGGTTATCAACGAGCTTTGCTACTCGACCTTTCCAAAACAAAAAGCCAAAAACACCTTATACAAAAAGTTCGTCTATCCATTGAAAACAATGTTGCATTAAAGCGCTTGGGTACATGGTATTATTCTCACAGTGCAAGCTTGAGCATCGCCTTGGGTGAATATGCTAAACAAGTCATCGACGGTACAACTAAAAAAGGCAATCTTGCAGCTTTGGAAAATATTATGCGTGAATATATGCCCGAAACGAAAATTCGCACATCCGTTTACATAGACGAAAAAACAAAAAAGCGTGCAGAAAATCATATGCTAATTTATTCAGACACCTATGTTTTCGGACAAGGTTTTATATACACAACGGAACAAGCAATTCCACCAAAATATCAATATGTAAAAATTGAAAAAAATTAAAATAAGTTTAATATCATAAGCTTTAAGGATTTAACATTTATAAGACTTATCCGTGCCCTGCGAAAAACGCTTATCCCATCGCTCTTGGATGGGCGACGGGTCCAAAAACTAACGAATGAGTTTTAACGCAAAACTGGCAAAGTTGGGCGGGGATTTTTGTGCACAAAAATTCCCGCCTAAGCAAGCCGTAGAACACCAACAAAACTCGCAAGCGATGAGGACTGAACGCAAGGTAAACGCTGGAGCGTAAATTTCGCAAAAGTTTAAACAAAAAAATAATTTTTTATCATAATTCTACTTGATTTTTTTTGTTACTTTTAGTATACTAACCGTAACATTATATTTTGGAGGGCTTTGTGAAAAAGCAACCTATTTTTTTATTTTTGGCACTGGTTCTTTTTATGTTACCAGTAGCGTGTAACAAGGAAGATTCCGCAAATGTGAGTTCGGCTACAACTTCAAAACCGCAGTCTAACGAAATGCGGTTTATTACCCCTGACGAAGTTAAGGCAGCTTTAGCTGGAGAAAATGTAGATGACTATGTTTTCCTAGACTTGCGAAAAGCTGATGACTATGCTAGCAATCATGTTGATGGATTTATTTCCACTGATTTGACAGCAGCAAAAGAAGGTGATCTTGCAAATGGTGTAAAGGTTTTGACGGAGGCTCTTGCGGGTACAGATCTTAATACGAAAAAGTTCGTTTTAATGTGCTACTCGGGTGCTAAGTACGCCCAAGTCGGTACCGACCTTTTGATAAACGAGTTGAAGGTAAAACCTGAAAATGTTTTAACCATAAAAGGCGGAATGAAAAACTGGAAATAAAACCAGCGATCTAAACTTGTAAAATAAAGAGCTTACTCTATTGTAAGCTCTTTTTTTTTTTTTAAATCGTACTAAATTTAAGGTACATAAACTCGAGGTACTCTTTTGTTTATATTGGAAAGAACTTCGTACGAGATAGTATTTGAAATGCATGCAAGATTGTCGGCAGTATTGTTTGGATGTTTGTCCTTATGTCCAAAAATTTCTACTTCGTCCCAACGTTGTACTTCGGTATTTTCGCCCAAATTTATCATACATTGATCCATACAAATTCTACCAACTATCGGATAAAACTTTTCGCCTACTCGAACTCGTAAGCCCTCGCCGTTAGAAAGAAGGCGATTTAAACCGTCTGCATAACCTATGGGCAGGGTAGCAATGTATGAATCTTTTTCAGCTCGCCACTTACAACCATACGAAACAGGTGAACCTGCACTTAGTTTTTTGATTAGCACAATTTGTGTAATTAAGCTCATAACAGGTTTTAACTGAAGTTTATTTTCAAGTTCTTGCGAGGGCGGATAACCGTAAATTAAAATACCGGGACGCACCATATCAAAATAACTTTCAGGATATTGAAGGAGGGCACCTGAATTTGCAGCGTGTATTAAACCTGTGTATATACCTGTAGAGCGAATTTCATTAATCGTTTTTGAAAAAACCGCTATTTGCTTTTTTGTAAAATCAATGTCCTCAGGAGCGGTTGAATCTGAAACCGAAAAATGTGTAGCTATTCCGCAAAGCTTTAAGTGTTCGCTTTTTGCGATTTGTTTAGCAAGACTTTTTGCTTCTGCAGGCTCACAACCAATCCTTCGCATCCCTGTATCAATTTTTAAATGCACTTTACCTATTTTGTGAAGTTTTCCCGCTCTTTCGTTAAATGCTTTTATAAAAGTCTTGTCCATTACTATCGGGTGAATATTATTGTCTAAAATTTCATCTATTTCTTCGAGTGTAGGAAGACTCAACGAAATAATCGGAGCAACAATACCTGCATCACGAAGTTGAATTCCTTCAGGAACAGAGGCTACCGCCAAAGAATTTACCCCCGACTTAATTGCAGCTATCGCAATTTGGACAGCACCGTGTCCATAGGCATCTGCTTTGACCGGTAAACAAATTTGTACTTTTTCCCCAATGAGTTTTTTTATTTGTAAAATATTATGTTCAAGATTATCCAAGTGAATTATTGCTTTTGTTGCACGCATTTTTTTCCTCAATTGTTTTTTTAATTTATTTAATTTTAATTTTTTGTTCCAAAGTAATAAGCTTGTCAGCAATTTGAATTTGTGCGGTTATCTTTTTTAAATTGTAAATAGAACTTGTTAGCGGAAGCGGACTTGTCAAAACTTGTTTTTCACCGAGATAAATGGTAGAAACTTCTTTGTGTGATAATACAAAATTTTTTTCAGCGAGGGCAAAAAAGATTACCGAAATATTTTCCCCAGAAAGATTTTCAGTTTTTGGATCTATTTCTACTGAAGCAAAAAGTTGATAATCCTGTGTATTAGGATTTTCCTTTGAGCCAATAGCTTCAATAGTATACGAAAGTTTTGCATTAAAATCCGAAAAGCTTTTTTCAGGAGAGCTTCTTTTATAAAATGTTATAAACGCAACCATTAACAAAATAACGAATGCTAGTGCAGAACTTGCACGAGTTGCAAAAAGTGATTTTATTAAACCTCTTTTTTTTGTGTATTCTCCCGCGTGTAATTTTCGCACGGATTCGGGTGCATTTTTTAGGCGTCTTTCTCTATTGTATCTAAGCCCCGTGTCTTGGCTCATTTCAGGAGGATGCTTTGGTGAAAAATCAAATAAATCGTCATTCATAGGTCTATTATATAATATCGAAATAATGGCAACTTAGTTTATAAAATTTTCTATATGCCAAACTGCAATTGTCGCCTTATCCTCATTTGCAAAAAGTCCTGCAAGCATACAATCGTTTGTAATTGTAAAAGTGCTGTACAAAAGATTTAAATGATCTAGCTCTACATTAAAGTTTTTTATTTCGCCCGACTTTAAATTCAAAAGCCTAATTGCATAACCTTGGTCAATTTGTGTCATTAAAAAAGCCCAATTGTTTTGACAAACATTCATTAACATGTAAACTTTTTTTATGTCTTGTTTTTTTTCATCATCAATTTGTGAAAAAGCTTCAATATCGATTATATGTTCAAATTTTGCATTTGCAAGCGACACTTTGTAAATAGAACTTTTATCGTAGTTTACACCGATGTTAGCACCTGTAATTTCGTCTAGCTTTTCCACATAATAGTCCAGCTTTAAAAACAAATCCTGAGTTTCGTAACTCGGAAAAACCCCATCTATATTTATAAAAAAGTTTTCGCTCGCTTCGTAAGGAAATGGCAGACTTGAATTATTTAAGTTAATTTGTGAAATCAAAAAACCTTCATCTGTAAACCAAAAAACCTTTGTAGCATTTGCGGTTTTACATACGGCAATAATATCATTTGCTGCATTTGTAGAAAGGGAAACAATGTTTGGAAAAGGAGTTCCGCCCAAGCCCTCCTGCCCGATGTAGTCAACAAAATTGCCCGCATTGTCAAAATGCAAAATCACATTCATTAAAGCAATATTTTCAGTGCTATCAAAATTAATACGGTTTAATGGCACGGTATCCACCACATACAAATGCTCAAGGCTATTCGTTTGCAAAAAAGTGCAATTGTTAAAAGGATATTCGATCGCCGTTCTAGTCCCAACTATTTGTTGTTTTTCAGAATTTGGTTCTTCGTTTTCATCGGTATCTGTTTCCGATTTTTCATCAGATGCAATTTGGGGGTAAAAGTCGGGACGTGGATTTGTTTGAGGATTGTAATAAATTGAAAGCAAATCTCCATAAAATGAAGTCTTTAAAACTTTTTTGCTAACGTTATTTGAAAGATAAAAAATTTCGTTATTCAAACACAAATTTGCAGCCGAATAAGATATTTGATCCAAGCTTGATAAATTTATTTCATTTTCAAAATTACCATAATTTAGCGAAAACAAATCTTCTCGTTTTAAAACCTTTGTAGTCTTTTTGTCAGTGCAAGAAGTTAAAACTATATTTATAAACACAAAAATAAAAAATAAAAATCTTTTCATAAAATCTTTTTATGATATACAAAAATCAAAAATTTTTCAAGCCTTTTATAAACTCTTCGTACCTTTGTTTAAAATAGTTTTTTTAAAATTATTAAATGCTTTGTCTTTTAATTTTTTAAATTTTATTATAAAATATTATAAGGACAAAATATGAAAATAAAAAAAATAAGTAAAGATATGTTTGTACAAACAAATTGGTCGGGAGGAAAAACGGAAGAGATTTTTATTTATCCTGAAAGTGCCGAATACTCAAAGCGAAATTTTGATGTCAGAATAAGCACGGCTACAGTGGAATTAGAACGCTCAGCTTTTACGATTTTGCCTAAAACGAAAAGAATTATTACGCCTCTTTCAGGACGCTTAAAACTTTTTGAGTTGGTAAATGACAAGGAGCTAAAACTTGCTTGTTTAAAGCCCTTTGAGTTTTTTAACTTCAGTGGAGAAACGCCGATTATTAGTTATGGCGTCTGCCGAGACTTTAATATAATGACCAGCGAAAAGTTTTCGGCAGAGACTTTTTTGCTTAATTCCACACAGCCTAAATTAGAACTAGTTTCAGGTGAACTAGCCTTTGTTTTTTCATACAATGTTGAAACTTCTATTAGTGTTAATGATACTGTGTTAAAAATAGAGCCTATGACATTTTTTTTAATAAGCGAATTTAAAATCCCCCTTGTGTTAAAATTGCAAAAACCTAATTCTACAAAAAATCTTATTGTCGGAAGTTTAAAAAACAAAAAATTATATAATTAAATGCTTTTACGAAAACGATGTTGAAAAACATTGCTTGTTTACGCTTTAGCGTTTCACTTGCGTTTTGCTCTTTCTACCAGCGAGTTTTATTGGTGTTCTACGGCTCGCTTAGGCGGGAATTTTTTGGAGAAAAAATTCCCGCCCACTTTGCCAAATTTGCGTTTTAGTTCATCGTTAGTTTGTGACCCCTTGCCCACCTAAAGCAAGGGGATAAGCGATTTTAGAAAATAAGGACAAGTCTTATAAATGTTAGATTTGAAAAAAAACTTGTAAAATATTTTTGCTTTTTGCGAAATTTACGCTTAAGTTTTTTCTTATCGTGCCTCTTTCAAACTATTCTAATATCAAAGCTTTATAAATAAATTGTGAAGTGCTGTGTTGATGTCAATGGGTTAGGAATGAGTTTTTCTGGGGAGTGTAGATTTTTATTTTTCTTTTTTGTATAATGGGTTATTAAAAAGCATATGAAAAAAATTTTTGTAAAAGCAGATACAGTAAGAAATAACGCTTTTTTTTTAGCAAGGCGTCTACTCAATGAAAATTATATTCCCGACATAATGTATGTTTCAATGCGAGGCGGTGCTCCAATGGGAAATGCTATGAACGAATTTTTCAAGTTCGCCTTGGGGAAAAACTATAAAATAAATTTTGCAACAGTAGTTGCAAGTTCTTATTTAGGTGTAAATCAAAACTCGCAAGTGAAGTTTGCCGGTTGGACCTATCCACCTGAAAAAATTTTAACTAGTCAAAAAGTTTTAGTAGTGGATGATATTTGTGATTCAGGTGCAACTTTAAAAAAGCTTTCTGAAAAGTTTGCGGAGCTTGGACTTAAAAAAAATATGGTTCGTTTTGCAGTGCACGATTTTAAAAAGTTTAATTATGCCGAGGCGAAGACTGTAAATTTTACGCCCGACTATTTTTGTTACAAACACGAAATTAACAGTGAAGAAGAAAATCTTTGGTTTCATTATTTGAGTCACGAACTTATTGGCTTGACTAAAAATGAACTCAAAGAAAATTATTTAAAAGATTATCCTGAACTCAACAGGGCTTTTGATGGTTTGATTTAATTAAAGGAGTTTTATATTTTATGAAAAAATTTTTTATTATTGTTTTTACAATTTGTCAAATTTTTTTAACAGTTGAAAAGCTTTATGCGGATTCGTCTGTTGTACCAGATAAAAATACATCAAGTGAAAGTACAATTCAAGAGCTTAAAACGAATAGCGATACAACAGCAAACACAAATAGTTTAAATATAAGTGAAGTGCTTTATCCAAAATTGCCTTTAAATTACGAATACACAAAAGAGGGCGTTGAAATTATTTATAATAAAAAAATAAAGAATGCAAAACTTTTTTTTCGTCAATACAACGAACTTTCTCAAGCGAATGCTTTTGGTAAAATGGAAGAAGGAAAAAAACTTTTTTCTCCATATGGAAGTACGATTTGTTTTTGGCTTGAGTATGATGATGGAATAAAATCAAGAACTGAAATTTTTTATGTAAGAAAAAAAACTTATACAAAAACAAATGAAGAAAGTTTAATGCAAGTTTTTTCACCGATGCAAGGTCATTGGAAAAATGAGCAGGTGCTAAATATTAGTGCTGAACCTAAAACTACTATTTACTACTCACTTGATGGAAGTGAGCCAGAAAAATTTGGACAAATTTATTACAAACCTTTTGTAATAGAAAAAAGGGGACAAGTAAATATAAAACTAAAAGCGATTTCTCCCGAAGGCAAAATTGAAAGTAAGGAAATAAATTATAATGTCAGCCCGAGAGGACGCGAAAATAATTCTGCTTTTGAATTTTTGAATAGTATACCAAAAAAAGAAAAGCTTGAAAAACAAATGCCTTATAATATTTTAGCTTGGAATTATCTTGAGTTTATTTTGCAAGCTCCTGTGCATTATGAGCTGAGTACAAAAAACACAAAGCCAACTAGTTTTGAAAATGTTTATAAAGAATATTTAGGTCCAATTTTTTTAGATCGCAATGAAGACATTTTTGTTTTTTGGTCTTGTGAAACATTTGACGAAGGAAGAGTACAAAAAATATTTTTGCCAGCAAAGCCTAAAATAAGTTTGTCAGAAAGTATTACTACTTCAAAACCAATAAGTGTAAAACTTTCTGATTCTCGTTACGCTTATACTTTTACTTGCGGTGATATCTTTATGCCGGTGGAGCCTGAAATAAATTCGCACAAGTTTGAAAACTACGAAAAAACTTTTAGCCTAAACGAAGGGGATGAGTTTCATTATAATTTACGAGTTAAAGCTTTTTACGATAATGTTCCACACGGCGAATTTTTTACCGAGTTTATAATTGACAGAAAAAAGCCACCGAAAATTGAACCCATTTTTAGCTCGCAAGAAAAATCTTCAAACGAAGCTATAACTATGAGTCTTCCTGATTTACCTGCGAGTGTTGATTATTTTCCCGTTGTAAAAATTACGCCTGAAGCCAAACAATTGGATAGTGGAGAATATATTTTAAATGGTATAGATTATCAAAATACAAATTACCGAATCCTTGCCTACTACGAAGATAGGGCAGGAAATCGTGGAGAAGTTTTTCAAAAAGAAATTTCAATTACACCTTTTTCAATTTATGTAAATAGCGAAAAAGGAAGTTCACGGGGAGATGGCTCGGTTAATAAACCTTTTGCTAAACTTCAAGACGCTTTTAATTTTATAAAAAATCAAAAGGATAAGGCGGGTTCAAAAAAGATTTGGACAATTTTTGTAGAAGGTGAGTTTAATATTAGCAATGCGATTTTCATTAGTGATAAGATTGAACTTAATGGAAAGCAAGCTGTGTTTAATCTTAAAACAAATGTTGGTTTTGTTTTAGAAAAAGCGGAAGTAAGTTTTTCCAATATTAACTTTGTTCGTAAAGAGCATGAAGATGAACCGAGAAATGTTCCCTTTATTTATTCTTCAAATGGAATATTAAATTTAAGGGACATTAGTTTTAATGCAACAAATGGCGGAACTGTCGTCAGCTTATTTAATACAAATGCTTTTTTAAAAAATATTAATTGTGAAAGCTCACAAAAAAAATATACTGAATGTTTTTTAATAAATAAATCAGAAGTGATATTTGAAAATTTCGACTTTAATCTTAATTGTAATTCTGCAGTTGCTTTAGCTTGTAAAGATTCTCTTTGTCAAATAGTTAATAGCAATTTTGTTTTAAACTCTGCAACTGCATGTCGGGTTTTAGATTTAAAAAATACAAATGCTAATTTGAATTTTTTTACTGCAAAGCGTTTGCCCGATGTTTATAATACTGACATATGTATTTCTTTTGATGCAAGCTCTGATATAAAACTTGAGCGTATAAATATTTCAGGTTTTAAATATGAAACAAAACAATAAAATTATTTGTGGTATAGATGAGGCGGGGCGTGGTCCACTTGCAGGTCCTGTCTTTGCTGCTGCTGTAATTTTAAACTATAACTTTGATGTTCAAGCTTTGGCTGACTCAAAAAAAATTTCTGCATCCAAACGAAAAAATCTTTACAAAAAAATTATTGCAACTTGTGATGTCGGTGTCGGAGTTGCAAGCGTAAAAGAAATCGATAGCTTAAATATTTTACAAGCGACAATGCTTGCAATGAAGCGAGCCTATAATTCACTTATTAAAAAAACTGCAGAGAAAATAAAGGCGTCAGAAATTTTTTGCATTGTTGACGGTAATAAAAAACCAAACATACCGCAAGCAGAAACTCGAGTAAAAGCAGATGCAACAGTGTATGAAGTTATGGCAGCTTCGATTGTTGCAAAAGTTTTGCGAGATAATTTAATGGAATATTATGGAGTTAAGTTTCCCGGTTATGGTTTTGAAAAACATAAAGGCTATTGTACTAAGGCACATCTTGAAGCAATTTATAAATTAGGTGAGTCGCCTATTCAAAGAAAAAGTTTTAAATATCCAAAAGCTTAAATCTATTAACAAAATTTACACCCGATACAAATATTTTTTAATTAAAAATAAAGCGTAGGTTACAATAAAATTATCTGCGACTCCACCTGTGGATAAGTTATTTTTAATGCAGTAGTCATTCAGTTCTTTAAGTTCGGTTTCGTTTTTTATTTGCCCTGCTTTTTTTTGAATGTGTTTTAGTTTTTCGATGCCACCTCGTTTGATAGTTGTTGTGTCATAAGTGTGTTGCAAAATTTTTAATGTTAGCTCTTCGTTCGAAACTCCCTCTTCTAAAAATGGTAAAAAAATTTTGAAGTGATTTTTAAGCCCTGAAATAACTTCTCCTCGAATACCTAAATATTTTAAATCTTTTTTACGCTCTTCTAAACTTAAATCATAAATGCAAGGATACGAAAGCTCTGCAATAAAAGTTGAAAGCTCTTCAAAATTTTTTGTTCGTAAAACACTTGCAGATAATATTAACAATATAAACAATGCACCTTTGTAAGTATTAACACCATTACATACTTTAAAAAGTTTTTGTTCATACATAAAACCAAAAGCTCGTAAGCTGTAAAAATCTTTTGTGTGTTTATGTTTTAATTTTTTAATCATTTCACAAATAATATCAATGCCTTTAAGCATTAACAAAAAATTCATATCGTTATGACTTCCTGTAGAATTTACATTTACACAACCTAAGGGATATTTTCTACAAAGTTCTTCTAGCATACTTGTACGAATAATATTTGATAAAAGATTTTGTTTTTTATTTTCTCTGATAAAAAAAAGTTCAGTAGTGAAAATAGTTTTTTGTATAATTTCTTCAGGACTGTGAGTTCGGTTTCGCACACAAATTACAGCAGGCTTATTACAAATTAAACATTTGCGTCTTGGTAATTTTAAATCACTTCGAGAATAATTTTTTTCTATTTGCTGATTATCAATTGTGCGAACATCAATATCAGCAAGTCTTCCTAAAAAAAACTTTTCCTCTATCGCGATAGTTTTTTGTTTTACGCTTAAAGCATTTTCATTTGTAATAACAAAAAACAATAAACCTTCCGCAGTTAAACTATGAAGAATTTTTTTAGCTTTTATTTTTTTTTGCACTTGTAAAAAATTTAAATACGAAATTAAATGTGAATAAATTGTGTTTTTATTTTCTCCTACATAATTTGCACCGATGGTAACCAATGTCGAGTTTAAATTGTCTAGTAAAAGTTTTTTCTCTTTTTTGTCTCGCTCTTCTCGAGCATTTAAAAGTTCTTTTAGTTTAGTTTTCATTTTAATTTATTTTTTATCGGATTTTGTTTTTAAAAAGTTTAAAGTAAAGTTTGAAACATACTTAGAAAGATTTTCAAAATCTTTTTCTACAAAAAACTTTCTCACCAATGAAGCACTAACAAAATTTTTATTAGAGCGTAGTCTTTTTATTATTTTAACATCGCAATTGTATTTAGGAAGTTCAGAACATAGTACCTCATTATAAAGCTGAGTGCTTTTGTCGATGGGTTCATCACCTAAAAAACGTGTAGCTATTTTAAATGTCGGGACAAAATATTTTCCAAAAATTCGTGAATCAATTAAAGCGTGTTCAGTGCTTACAAGTTTTTTTTCTTTTAAAAAATATGAAGGAAAGGTTGCAGTGCTGATTAAAAAATTAGTGGAAGGAATAATAAAAACATTTGAAAGTTCTTTTGTGTTTTCTTTTACTAACATAAAGCGTTCATCGAATGAAAAAAAACTTTTGTCTTCTTGCACAACAAAAACAAATAAGTAGTCTAGTCCCGACAAACTTTTTTCAATTAAATACTTATGCCCGAGCGTAAAAGGGTTGGCATTCATTACAACTGCACCAATTTTTTTATTTTCTAAAATATGAAGTGGAACATTATCAATAAATAATTTTTCTAAAATATTTATAATACTCTTGTCGCTCTTATACAACAGAACAGAATTTTCTCCACGAGCTAATTCTTTAAAACTAAAATTTGTAAAAAAATTAATATTATCAAGTTTTGTAAAAACAAAGGTTAAATCTTTTTTTAAATTATAACATTCAGTAAGCAAGGATGAAATAATTTTATCAAACAAACCCATACTCCGATATTCGTTTGATATTGCAAAGCATTTTAAAATATTTCCATCTCTACAACCGCAGGCAATAATTTTTTCATTATCAAAAATACAATAACAAGAGTCGCAAGGCTCAAACAATAAATCGTGCTCAGCTAAAAAAGATTTGAGTTTTTTTTTGTTAAAATCTAAGTTTAAATTTAATTTTTCTTCGACAAACATTTTTCCCTCAAAAAAATTATGTAAAAAGTTTTTTTAAACTAGTTAAAGCTTTTCCACGATGTGATATTTTATTTTTTTCTTGAGTCGAAAGCTCTGCCATAGTTTTGTCCAAAGAAGAAATAAAAAAAAGTGGGTCGTAACCAAAACCGTTTTCCCCTCTCGGTTCTTTTATAATTTCACCTTCGCAAATTTCTTGAATTGCAACAAATCTATTGTGCTTCAAATAAAGAATAAGACAGCAAACAAAATATGCATTGCGATTTGTTTTATTTGAAAGCTCGGATAAAAGTTTTTCGTTATTTTTTTTGTCTTGAGTTTTTGTGTCGGCGTGCTTGCCTGCATAACGAGAAGAATAAATACCGGGTGCATCATTTAGCGATACAACGCAAAGCCCCGAGTCATCTGCAATGACTGGCATTTTTACAATTTCGTAAACACTTTTTGCTTTTATAATTGCGTTTTCAAAAAAAGTTTTTCCGTTTTCATTCGGTGCAAAATTTATTTTCGCATCTAGTGGAGACTTAATTTTAAGCTCAGGTAATAAAGATTGCATTTCTGTAATTTTATTTTTATTGCCGGTTGCAAAAAATATTTCAGTTAAATTTTTTATTTGCATAATATTATTTTAATGGATTTTTTCTTTTTGTCAATGCGTCTATGTAAATTTCTATTACTGTACATTTGTAAGACTTGTCCGTAACTTGCGAAAACCGCTACTCTCCTCGCTATAATTTATTATTTATTTAGCATAGCTTAAAAAAAAGCAAACTTGAAATTCGACATAGAAATATCTTGCTGAAATTAAACAACAAGCTTGCACTTGGAAATTAGCCCAAGGATAATTTATCGCTCTGCGAATTGTAAGGCATAGGGTTGAACGAGGTCGGCTTTTTCAATGATGGGGATGTTGTTGAAAACACTTTTGTCACCTTCCGCTATTTTTTCTCCCTTTGCAAAAATGTAAATATAGTCTGCAAGTTCGTAAATAAAATCCATATCGTGGCTTGAAATAATAATCGTAGTTTTTTGTTTTAAGTTTTGTAAAATCAGTTTTATAGTTTTTACAGATGAAGGATCAAGTCCGGCGGTCGGTTCATCGAGAAGCAAAATTTCAGGAGCGATTGCTAAAATGCCTGCAATGCTCACTCGTTTTTTTTGTCCCGCTGATAAAAAGTGAACGGGTTTTTTAAAAAAATCTTCAGCGTTGACGGCTTGAATTGCAGACATTACTTTTTCGTTTATTGTTTTTTCCGAAAAGCCAAGATTGCGTAATGGAAATGCCAAGTCATCATAGATTTCCGAAAAAAATATTTGCACATCCGGATTTTGAAAAACTAAATTTACTTTTTGTCGATATTCCAAAAGAGCCTGCTTTGTGTATTTGATAGGTTTATCGTTGAGTAAAATAGAACCACTTTGAGGTTTTAAAAGCCCCATTAGCAAATGAAAAAAAGTAGACTTTCCACAACCATTTGCGCCAATTATGCCTATGATTTTTCCTTTTGTGCTATCAAAGTTTATATTACGAATGGCTTCGGTACCATCTTCATAAGTGTAAAAAATATTTTCAGTACTTAATTTAATCATATTTTTCCTGTTGTAAATTTTCCGTTATAAAATTTTAGTTCGAGCGATAAGGACATTTGATTATGCTTTTTGAAAACTGAAATAAAAAGTTCTGCAGCAATTTTTGAAATCGATTTTATTGCAACACTCTTTTTTTTGTCGCCGAATTTTAAAATTCTTGCTCTATTCATTCTTTCATATTCATCAATAAAAATAAATATGCTTCGGTAAATCAATGTCATAAGTTCAATAACAATGTCGGGTGTTTTTATTTTTTTTAAAAGTTTTATTATTTTTAGAACAGGTGTTGTTAAAATAAAAAAATACATAGATGAAACCGAAACAATCGAAACAAAAAAAATATCTATTCCTTTATGTAAACTTTCATTTGTAACGCCTAAAGTGATTCCGAAAATTTTAAAGCTCCAAAGAAAATTCTTTGCATTTATCGCAAGAGCAATACTTAAAACCGAAAGAAGTATAAAAAAAAGCGGAATCTTAAAAAGCGAAAGATAATTTTTTAATTTTATACCTGCAACAAAAACAGTTAAAAAAAACATAATCACACAAGCAATTAGTTGGAAAGCCAGCGACTGCCGTGCGAGAATTATCCCCGCTACAAAAATTAAAAATTTTATTAACGGGGATATGTCTTTTAGCTTATTTGTGTACGAATATTTATCAATTATAAGCAAGACGTGTTTCCTAAAGGCTTGAAGTCAGCCTAAGTAGATGAACCTGTTTTGTGTTTTTTGCGTTCATTCAAGGTTCCTACTACATAACCGATAAAAATTGCACCAAGTGCTACTTGCAATGAAAACAAAAGCGATTCAATTTCTCCACTTGGTGGTTCCCAAAAAGGTTCGTACCAAGGTTCATAGTCAGGTGAAACTTCTGATATCATTTCTTCAGCATGTCCGTCTGCACCTTCAAAAATTTCCGCTTCTTCTCCCTGTGTCCTTGGAACTAAAATAAGTGGAATCAAAGCAATAATTATCACGGCAAAACTTACTAATATAATTTGTTTAGTTAGCGATTTCAAAATCCAACACTCCTTTTTTATTGTTGTCGACAATGTAATTAAAGATCAACATAGTAATGAGCCCTTCGATGATAGCAAGCGGAATTTGCGTTAGAGCAAATATGCTTAAAAACTTTGTCAACGAACCTACAAAACCTGAAGTTACATCAGGATGTGCAAAAGCCAGCTGAAATGAGGTTAAAACATAAGTTCCTAGATCTCCCAAAAAAGCTGCCATAAAAACAGCAAAACTCAAATTAGTTTTTTTCAAAAGCTTGTACACACCGTAACTTATAAAAGGTCCAACAACAGCCATCGAAAACATATTTGCACCTAGCGTTGTTAAACCTCCGTGTGCTAAAAGCACTGCTTGAAACAATAGAACAATCCCACCAATAACCGTCATTCGAGTCGGTCCGAACAAAATTGCTCCCAGCCCAACACCTGTCGGATGCGAGCAACTTCCCGTTACAGACGGAATTTTAAGTGCGGACAAAACAAAAGCATATCCTCCCGAAAGTCCCAAAAGCATTCTTGTGTCGCGACTTTTTTCCCAGTCTTTTTTCAAAGCAATAATCCCTGCAACAAAAAACGGGATGCATGCTGCGAACCAAATGAGACACCAATTCAAAGGCAAAAAGCCTTCCATGATGTGCATCGAATAAGCAGGCGTTGCGACAAAAAAGAATAATACTAAAAGCGAAGTCGCAATCAATGACTTTTTTTTCATAAGTCAATCCTCCTAAAAATAAATTTTCCTCTTTTATACAAAAGAGACTTATCAATACGGATTTTTTGCGGATAGAAGCTTAGCTTGTAGATCGGACAAAAATTAAAGCTATGCGTAAGCCACAAAGTCATCCAAAATTGAATTATGGACAACCTTCGCTTTAGGCAGAAAACGTAATATGAAATTAGCGAATTCCTTCCCACCGAAGGTACACCAAAAGAAAATAGGCAGGTCTCCTGACTCATGATTTTGCGTGCAACACCTTCCCGAAAATCAGTGGTAAATTGTGCACAACTCAATTACAGTAGCGGGGGCTGTATCGGTTTCTAACCGATTTCCCTATTAATTCGCAAAAAGCAAAACCTAAATTCTACTTTTATTGTATCACATAAAAATTTTTGTGTCAAGTACTTTTTTTATTACAATAATAAGACTTGTCCTTACTTTGCGAAAAATGTTTCTCCCCTTGCTTTTGGATGAGCAAGGGGTTTTAAAACTAACAGTGAGTTACAACGCCAATCTGGCAAAGTCGGGCGGGAATTTTTAACGCACAAAAATTCCCGCCTAAGCAAGCCAGAGCTACGCTCCTCGCTGGAGCATAAACTTTGTAAAAAACAAGGATGTTTTCTCCCTCGCCACGGACGGCGAGCTAGAATAAAACAATAGCGACGTTTTGCAACAAACCATTTTGTCGAGTTGCAAAACTCGTCCACCTTAAAAAAATATGGACATTTTTTTAAGGTGCGCGTTAGGGATAGTAGGGGAGCGAAAGCATTTTTTCAAAAATGCTTTCGCTGTACACGAACGCACGATATTTTAGTGCGTTCGTACCGACAGCCCCGAATAGCCCGACCCGAGCGATAGCGAGGGGAACGCCCAAAAAAAATCTTTTACTAAAACGGCTTGACTTTTTTTTTGATATTTGTTAACCTTGCCTTATTATATTTTATTACTGAGTGTAAAAATGTTAACTTTAAAAAACGAAAAACAAATAGATGGAATTAGAAAATCTTGTAAGGAAATTGCGAAACTTTTTTTGGAGTTAAAAAGTTTTATCAAGGCAGGAATGAGCACAAAAGAAATTGATGTATACTGCGAAAATTTTATGCGGAAAGTGGGAGGAAATCCTGCTTGGATTACGGAAGGTTTTCCTGCCGCAGCCTGTATTTCTGTAAACGAAGAAGTTATACACGGTATTCCATCTCCAAAAAAAATTATCAAGGAAGGCGATTTAGTTTCGGTAGATTTAGGAATGATTCTCAATGGCTATGTTAGCGACTCAACTGTAACTTTTCCTATTGGTAGAGTTGCTCCTGAAAAGCAAAAACTTTTGGAAGTAACCACAGAATGTCTTTACCGAGGTATTGAAGCCTGCAAAGCTGGTAACCGCCTTTCCGATATTGCTTATGCAGTTTATAATCACGCAAGCGAATATGGTTACGGCGTTGTGTATCAGTATTCGGGACACGGAGTTGGACTGAAAGTACACGAGCCACCACTCGTTTCAAACCACCCGAAGTATTTAGACAAAAACTTGCGGATAAGAGCGGGAATGGTTTTAGCAATTGAACCGATGATAAACTTGGGTACGCCAAATGTTAGCATAAAAAAAGACGGCTGGACAGTTGTTACCGATGATGGTCTTTCCTCTTGTCATATGGAACACACGGTTGCAGTCTTTGAAGACCACACTGAAATTTTAAGCAAACTTTAAGACAAATCCTACTCTCAGTCTTGACAGACTCAAGTTTTTGTTGTAATATTTAATCGTATTTTGTTTTATAAATACAAACAAAAACGGAGGTTTTTCATGGAAGAAAATATTGTTTTAGCTAGAGAAGTTTTGGACTCACGAGGCAATCCCACAGTGGAAGCAGAAGTTTTTTTATTTGATGGTAGTCACGCCACAGCGATTGTACCGTCTGGAGCTTCCACTGGCGAGTTTGAAGCTTTGGAATTGCGGGACGGAGATAAGTCTCGATATTTGGGTAAGGGTGTTGAAAAGGCTGTAAAAAATGTAAATGAAATTATAGCGCCCGCCCTCGTTGATGTTGACCCCTTTGACCAAGCTGAAATTGATCATACAATGTTGGAATTGGACGGCACTGAAAATAAGGCTAAGCTCGGAGCAAATTCAATGCTTGCTGTTTCAATGGCTTTTGCCCGTGCCGCTGCGATTTCGCGAAATTTACCCTTGTATAATTATCTTGGTGGCGTTCACGCTTTGACCTTACCCGTGCCGATGGCAAATATTTTAAACGGCGGACAACACTCGGACAACAAAGTAGACTTTCAAGAATTTATGATTATGCCCATCGGTGCAAAAACTTTCAAAGAAGCTCTCCAAATGTCGGCTGAAGTTTTTCACGCTTTGAAAGCCCTTTTAAAAAGTGCAGGACATGTGACAGCAGTTGGAGACGAAGGTGGTTTTGCGCCTAATATTGAAAACGAAGAAGCTTTGGAATATGTTATCAAGGCAGTTGAAAAAGCGGGCTACAAAGCGGGAGGCGATTTTATGATAGCCTTAGACTGTGCCGCCTCAGAACTTTACGAAGCAGGCGACCGTAAGGGGTATAAGTTTTGGAAATCTAACCCATCAAAGGTTTTAAACACAGATGAAATGATTGAGCTTTATAGTGAATGGATAAAAAAATATCCAATCATTTCAATCGAAGATCCGCTTGACCAAAATGACTGGGCTGGCTACCAAAAAATTACCAAAAAACTCGGACACAAAATCCAAATTGTCGGTGATGATTTTTTTGTAACAAATACCAAACGCCTAGCCCGTGGCATCAAAGAAAAATCCTGCAACTCCATTTTGATTAAGCTCAACCAAATCGGTACTGTCACCGAAACTATAGACGCTATTAAAATGGCAAATAATGCAGGCTACACCGCCGTTATTTCGCACCGTTCAGGCGAAAGCGAAGACACCTTTATCGCCGATCTTGCAGTCGCCTTTGAAACGGGACAAATAAAAACAGGCTCTCTCAGTCGAACCGACCGCATCGCAAAATACAACCAGCTTTTGCGAATTGAGGATTACTTGGGAAAAAGAGCTCGTTATTTAGGCAAGCAAACTTTTACAAAATTTTTAGACTAAACTTTTATTGTAAATAAAGATAGACGATTTAACCTATCTATAAATTTTAGTTGCATTGTCACAAAGGCACGGAATTTTCCGTGCCTTTGTGCCTAAAGCCTCGAATAGCCAGACCGCTTTCAAATATACGAGGTAGATGCTAGTAGCAAGACAAAGATACCCTTATATTTGAAAGCGGGAACGCCCAAAAAACAATTTTCGTTTTAATGGCTTGATTTTTTACTTTGGCAATACCTATTGCAATTTATATTTTATTAATTCTAGAATAAATCTGGATATAAAGCTTCTGATATAGTTCGTATTGAAGTTGCATTTTCAGCCCCAGGAAACACTGACATTAACGGTATTACTACAAACTTTTCATTTTTTATAGCTGATACATTTTATAATTTTTCTTTGCTTTTTCTAATGTAAACAACAATAAAATAATATATTGCAAAAATACTTGCAGTAACAAACCATGACCATGGATAGCCTGAAATAATGTTTTTTAAACTCATTGCGTATTTAGTTACTATTTGAACCCATGTGACTCTAAATATACATGTGCCTACAAGAGTTATTAGCATAGGATGAACCGTGTTTCCTCTACCTTTTATTCCACCGGCAAAAACTTCGCCGAAAGCATAAAAGATATAATATGGAGATGTTAAACGCATTAAATAAACTGCACTTTCAATGGCCGCCTGATCTTTTGTAAATAAAGTAGCGATTTGTTTAATAAAGACAAACAATACCAAACTTATAACCCCAACAGTCGCAATGGATGTCAATAATCCATATCTAACAGATTTATTCATTCTATCCCTATTTTTAGCACCATAATTTTGGGCTACAAATGTAGTTACAGCTACTCCCATAGTATCTGCAAGCGACCAAATTATAAAATCTGCCTTCCCACAAATTGACCAGCCGGCTATACTGTCTGTTCCAAAAGAATTAATTCCTCTTTGCATAAACATATTCGCTATGGAAAAAAGAATAGACTGTAAGGTCATTGGAGAACCAAGTCTAAGCGTCTTCTTCAAAGACTCAAGATTTTCAGGTTTTTTAAAATGATATCCTAAGCTTTTTACTTTTCTAAGTACCAAAATCATAGCAAGACCTTGAGCCATAATAGTAGCTAAGGCTACTCCTGCTACCGACCATTTGAATATGGCAACAAATATTAAATCTAATAAAATATTAAGAATCGAGCTAACCATCAAATAATAAGAGGGATTCTTAGAATCTCCAAGTGCTCTTAATATGCCTGAAGCTATGTTGAATGTAAAAACAAATATTGTTCCTGCAAAGTAAACTCTTAAATAAGATAGGGATAGCCCATATATGTCATCAGGGATTAACATTATATTTATAAAGTTTGGAGCAAAGACAATCCCAATGATAGATATGATTATCCCACCTATTAGACTAAATCTAATTAGACTGCTAATTATCTCTTCTAATTTGTTGTTTTCCTTAGCTCCATAATACTGAGAAACAATTATAGTCCCTCCTGTACTTAAAGCTATAAAAGCATTTATTAACAACTTGATGTAGGCATAAGGAGCATCAATGGCGGCTAAAGCACCTTTGCCTGCGAAATTACCTATTATAAGAGCATCTACAAATGTATATGATTGCTGAATCAAGCTTCCCAATAAAATAGGAATAAAGTATTTTATAAAACTACTATATAAAGGTCCATGAGTTATGGCATTTTTTTCATCTAATGTATTCGACAATTTATCCCTCCAGTAAAAAACTTTCCATTATTGCTTTCGACTTTTCATTAATGCATATGACTTGTTTAATTTTTCCTTTATCCATCATTGCTACTCTTTGGCAAATGGCTTGTAGAACATCTATCTCGTGAGAAATCATCAACATAGATATATTTGACCTTTTTTGTAACTCTTTTAACAACTCAAGTATTTGCGATTTAACTCTTACATCTAAAGCTGACACAACCTCATCTAAAATTAATAATTTAGGTTCAACTGCAACAGCCCTTGCAATTGATACTCTTTGACATTGTCCTGTACTTAGATGAGTTGCTTTTCTTTTGTGTAAATCCTCTTCTATATGTACAGCCTTTAGACATTCTGTAGCCAAATCTTTTGGATTAGAAATATCTGGTCTCAAGTTTTTTATAGATTCCTCAACAATTGAAGCTGTGTTTTTATAAGGGTTTAAAGAGCCTCTTTCATCTTGAAATATAATTTGTACATCTTTATAAAAAAGTCTTCCCTCACTAGACAACTTTTCATCAAGATTTTCTCCATCAAAGGATATATTTCCTGTGTAGGAACTCTCAATCCCTGAAATCAGTCGTGCCAAAGTTGATTTTCCACATCCACTTTCGCCCAGTATTCCAAATATTTCACCCTTGTTCATAGAAAAAGAAAGTTCTTTTAATACATCATTGGCTCCATAATTTTTTGAAACTTTCTCTGCCTGTAAAATAATACTTTCTTTCTCTTCCGTACAATTAGATATTGGTTTAGAATTATATTTTATTTTTTCAAAACCTGAGATGTTGTCAAAAACCCCACTATTTAAATAAAGAATACGGTCGCCTACTTTTTCTGCTAAATTTAAATCATGAGTTATAAATATAATTCCTGTACTTAAATGATTTTTTATATTGTCCAGTAATTGAATTAACTCATATTGACTTTTCAAGTCCAATGCAGAGGTTATTTCATCAGCAATTAATACACTAGGATCTAAAGATAAACTTAAAGCTATGCTTACTCTTTGACGCATGCCTCCACTCAATTGAAAAGGGTAAGAGTTAAGTACTTTTCCGATTTCTCTAAAATTTAATAAATTAAGTAAATATTCCGATTTCTTAGTACACTCCTTTTCTAAATAGTTGCGGCTAACAACCAAAGTGTCTATAAATTGCTTTTTTATATTTCGCCTTGGATTAAGGGAAGATGACGAGTCTTGAAAAATATGCCCTATTTTCACACCTCTTATTTCTCGCCAATTTAATTTTGGATCGGCTAGGTCAAATAGTTCATTTTTAAATTTTAATTTACCAGATATTTTAGTGCTTGGAGTCAATAAACCTGACAATGCCTTTCCTAAAGTTGTCTTCCCTGATCCGCTCTCTCCTACCACAACCAAAGTCTCACCTTTTGCCAAAGAAAAATTTAGCCCTTTTAAAACATCAGTCGTTTTATTAGGGGCTCTATATGAAACATGCAAATCTTCAACTTTAATTAAGTCTTCCATACTTCCTCCACCTATATTTTCAATACTTCATAAGGCGTTATTTTATCTCTCAATCCCTCACCAATGAAATTTAATCCTAAAACTGTTAAAAAGATAAATAAACTTGGTCCAAAAACTAAATATGGCGCTTGAAAGAAATATGCTTTGCTGTCCGATAACATTGATCCCCACTCTGGAGTCGGAGGTTTCGCTCCTAAACCAAAAAAGGATAAGGCTGATATCGATAAAATTAAGTCCCCTAACTCAAAAGTAGCCAATGCAAAGCAAGGGCTCCAGATTTCAGGTAATAATTCCTCCACAATTATCTTTATATTCGAGCATCCACTCACCCTTGCAGCTAATACCCTTACTTCATTTTTTGATTTTAAAACAATAGATCTTGCTAGTCTAGCAAAGGGAAGCCACTTGACAATAACCACTGCCACTAATAAATGAATTAGTTCTCTACCAAACAAAGCTGAAATAATCATAGCTAAAATCATAAATGGAAATCCCATTAGAGTGTCCATTATTCTTAAAATAAGAATATCAATCCAAGTTCCACTAAAATAGCCTGAAATTACGCCAATAGCTATTCCAAGGGATAGGGTAATTGCCATCGTAAAAAATGATGCCATAAGAGTCCATCTCCCACCATATAAAACTCGAGTGAATACATCTCTTCCTTGTTGATCTGTTCCAAAGATATGTTCTGAGCTAGGTTCTAATAAACGATTGCTGGATTCACCTATATAAGGATTTTGCGAACTTATAACATGTGCAAATATCGATAGTAATACGACAATAATTAATATGATACTTCCTAGAATAATTAAATTTTTGGGATTATAAACTTTTTTATTCAAGCTACATCCCCCTTTGCTCACGCCCTTGTTTTATTTGGGGATCAAATAATAAATAAACTAAGTCTACTAAAGTGTTTATAGTAATAACTAAAACAATCATAAGCAATCCATATCCTTGAATAACAGGATAGTCCAGCATTAAAATACTATCCATTGCGTACTTGCCAATTCCTGGCCATGAAAAAACACTCTCTATAACTACAGAGCCACCTATTAGGTTAACAAAGGTTGTAGCTGTTACTGTTATAATTTGCAAAGATATATTATTTAATATTCCAGAAATGATAACTGCCTGCTTTTTGCCTAAAGCCAAATCATTAGCGACATAAAGCTTACCCATTTCTTCAAGCATAGATGACCTTACAAATCTTATAAAACCTGGTGATGAAATGATGCCAAGAGTTATTGCCGGCAACCAAAGCCTACTAAAACTTGCTTCCGTAGATATTTCATAAATTCCTAATTTTACTGCAAATAAGTAAATTAACATAAGACTTATTGAAAATCCCGGAAGACTAGATACAATACTGCAAAATAATCTTATCAAATTATCTAACCAACTATTTGCCCTTAAGGCCGATAATACTCCTAAAGTAATCCCTAATAATAACTGTATAACTATTGCCGGAACTGTAAGCGCAATAGTTGCAGGTAACTTTTCTGACAGCTCTTTGGTTACCGTTTGACGTGTATATATTGAATTTCCCAAATTCAGATTGAGTAGGTTTTTGCCCCATCTAAGATATTGCTTTGGTATAGACTTATGTAAGTAGAGTTCCTGTCTTTTTTCTTCATATCTTTTTTGATAGCATTCCGAATATATATCTGAAGTTTCAGGAGTACCCAGTAACATTTTTACCGGGTCTCCTGGTGCAAGTCTAATTAAGGCAAACAATAGAAAAGTAGACAACAATAAGGTTATAAAAAACACTCCTATTCTGTTGAATATTCTTTTCGTTGCCATAATTTACTCTTCAAATGTTAGGTCTGCCGTTATGATATTCTCAATTTGTCTAAAATGCCCTTCGAAGCCTTTTAGTTTTGAAGAAACTGCAGTTGTTTCTACTCTTGGATAGATATATATTGCAATCGCTTCTTCAGCTACTTTAAGTGAAAGTTCTTTCGCTGCTTTTTCTTTTTCTTTTGGAGTCGTGGCATTTTCCAAAGCATTCAATTTTTCTGTTAAACTAGGGCTTTCATAATGAGAGAAATTGCCCGAACCATTTGGAGAAAACTGACTAGACATTAAGCCATATTCATCTCCATATGTTTGCCATGCTTCAATGCTAGCATCCCAGTCTCCACTTTCTCTAGCAGTTTCTATTAATGAGTAATCTCCATATTGAACTTCTGCATTTATACCAAAGTTCATCCATTGAGCCTGTATAGCCTCCCCTAAAGCTTTGTCTTGCCCCCAAGTCATAAGTTTTATACTTAAAGGTTTTCCATCTTTTTCCCAAAGACCACTATCATTTTTAGCATATCCAGAACTTTCTAATAGTTTGGATGCTTTGTCTGAATTTGCCTTTCCATAGATTTCCTTACTTATATCCTCGTATTTTGGGTTTGAGCTTATCCAGTTTGTTGTAACTTTACTTTTACCTTCTGAACCTAAGAGAACCAATTCTTCTCTATCTAAAGCATAGGACAATGCTTGTCTTACATTTTGATCGTTTAAAGGCTCTTTCTTAGTATTCAAATAAATTGTTTCTGTATTTGCTGCTGGCAAACTATATACAACAACTTCATCACTTGCCTCTAGTTGAGGTATGGATTCATTAGATATGTGAGATACTATATCAGCTCGTCCACTTAACACAGATAAACTTCTGGTTTCATTATCAGAGATTTGTTCTTGGATAATCCTTTTAATTTTCGGTTTCTTTCCATAATAATCTTCATTGATTTCAGCAATCAACTTTTTCTTTGGTTCAAATGAAACTATTTTATACATTCCTGTCATATCCATTGTTTCAACACTATCATGCGCCATGTCTGGATTAATGATACATAACTCAAAGTAAGACAATTTCTCTGGCACAGCCATGTTTGGTCTTTCTGTTTTGACTTTAAAAGAATAATCATCTATGATTTCAAATTTCAATCCTTCCAACGACGAAACTACTTTTGTATTTGTCTCTCTACTTCTTTCTAAAGACCCAATCACTTTTTCAGAAGTAACCGGAGTTCCACTCCAAAATTTTGCCTCCGGTCTTAATTCAACAATCCATTCTGTTTCATTTACTTGCTCTAAAGATTTTGCTAACTCTGGCTCTATTGAACCATCATTTTGAATCTTAAATAATAATTCTCCAACTTTAGTTTTTACATAATGAATTGAACCAGGATAGAAGTTCGGGTCATGATTCGCCATAATTTCTCTTTCAACAAAGATTATTTCATCATTATCTGAACTTTCTACTCTTTCCTCTTTCTCTAATCCACAAGCTGTTATTCCCAATGCTAAAATTAATAGCATTAAAAGTAATGTGAATTTTGATTTTCCTTTGATCTTTATCATTTTTTCTCCTTTAACTTTGACTTACAAGCTTCAAACATAGGGGTAAATTCTGCCTCTTCTAGTTCCTCATTTCCCATAGCCGAACAACCAAAGGCAACTGAATCAAACTCGTCCATCTTACCTTCGTCAAATTCACTTGCAGTAAAAACTGATACTGTAGCACCGGCATCGCTAGCTCCAGTTTTTATAGCTTCAGCCATTTGCCAGTAGTTACCAGTACCACTCCAATAAACAATCTCAACATTGCTCATACATTATCCTCCAACATTGAATAATTTTATGCTTTTTTTGCACGAACTACATTATAAAAATAAATTTATTTTTGTCAACCTATTCTTACAAAAATGTAAATTAGAAACATCAAAATATCAGTTTTTTGGGCAGTACTTCTTACAATTTATAAAAAACATTTGTAATTTATAACTCCCCTTGTTTAAATTTTGAAAATGCGTATAATTATTGGTTGCTAAAATCATTTTAATAGAGGCAAAAATGTCGAATTATAATTTTACGGAAATTGAAAAAAAGTGGCAAAAGTTTTGGGAAGAAAATAATTCCTTTGCAGTTACTGAGGATAAAAGTTTTCCAAAGGAAAAGCGTTGTTATGTTTTGGATATGTTTCCATATCCGTCGGGGGCAGGTTTGCATGTGGGGCATCTGGAAGGGTATACAGCGACAGATATTTATTCGCGGTTTTTGCGAATGCGAGGATACAATGTTCTGCATCCGATGGGTTTTGACGCCTTTGGTCTACCTGCGGAAAATTATGCAATTTCCACAAAAACACATCCTCGTGATATTACAAAAAAGAATATTGCTAATTTTAAAAAGCAATTAAGAGCAATGGGTTATACTTACGAACCTGCTCGTAATATTGAAACTTGTGAACCTGAATATTATAAATGGACGCAACTTATTTTTTTAAGGCTTTTTAAAAAGGGTTTGGCATATCAAAAAGAAGCTCCGATTAACTGGTGTCCTTCTTGTAAAACGGGTTTGGCTAATGAGGAAGTAAAAGATGGCAGGTGTGAGCGTTGCGATACAATTGTCGAGCGTAAAAATTTACGCCAGTGGATTTTAAAAATTACAGCCTATGCGGAAAGACTTTTGGATGACTTAGAGGATTTGGACTGGTCTGAGTCAATAAAAAATATGCAGCGAAATTGGATTGGGAAAAGCGAAGGAGTAGAAATTAGTTTTAAGCTCTTGGATGAGGCGGGCAAAGAAACGGGGGAAAAAATTGTAGTTTATACAACTCGGGTGGATACCCTTTTTGGTGTGAGCTACATAAGTATTGCACCAGAGCATAGCTTGGTTGAAAAAATCACTCGACCTGAAAATAAACTTGCAGTTGAAGAATATGTCAGAGAGGCAAGCTTTAAAAGCGACTTACAACGAACAGAACTTTCCAAAGAAAAGACGGGCGTTTTTACAGGAAGTTATGTAAAGCATCCTTTAACCGGAGAAAAGCTCCCTGTTTGGATTTCGGATTATATTTTAGTTTCGTATGGAACAGGTGCAGTTATGGCGGTGCCTGCTCACGACGAGCGAGATTGGGATTTTGCTAAAAAATATAAACTTCCGATTAAAACTGTTGTAGTGGAAAAAGAAAATTACAGTGCCGATTGTGATTATTCTGCACCACCTAAAGAATGTCTTTCTGCTTATGGTATCAGCGTAAATTCGGGCAAGTTTTCAGGGCTTTCCAGCGAAAACGCAATTAAAAAAATTACTGATGAACTTGAAGCAAGAGGCGAGGGAAAAGCAAGTGTAAACTACAAACTTAGGGACTGGGTTTTTAGTCGGCAACGGTATTGGGGAGAACCAATTCCCATTGTGCATTGTCCTAAATGTGGCACAGTACCTCTTCCTGAAAGTGAGCTTCCTTTAAAGTTGCCCGAAGTCAAAACTTACGAGCCATCTGGTACGGGCGAAAGTCCTTTAAGTAGTATTAGTGAATGGGTAAACACTAAATGTCCTATTTGTGGCTCTGCTGCAAAACGCGAAACAAATACAATGCCACAATGGGCAGGGTCTTGCTGGTATTATTTAAGATATTTAGATCCGCATAACGATAAAGAATTTGTAGATAAAGAAAAAGAACAATATTGGATGCCTGTTGATATTTATGTAGGTGGAGCCGAACACGCTGTTTTGCATTTATTGTATGCACGCTTTTGGCACAAGTTTTTATACGATGAAGGTTTAGTTTCTACATCCGAACCTTTTAAAAGACTGATTAATCAAGGCTTAATTACTTCGTTTGGTTATATGCGAGAAAACAAAACTTTAGTTCCTACAGACGAGGTGAAAAAGCTTGGTGAAAACGAATATATCGAAATCGCAACGGGTGAAAAACTTACACAGGTTATAACTAAAATGTCTAAAAGCTTAAAAAATGTAGTTTCTCCCGATGCTTTAATTGCAGAATACGGAGCGGATGCTTGTAGACTCTATGTTATGTTTATGGGTCCGCTTGAAATGTCGAAGCCGTGGAACACGCAAGGCTTAATAGGAGTTTATCGCTTTTTGGAAAAAGTCTGGGCTTTAAGCGAAAAGGAAATAATCGAAACGCCTGAAAACGACACTTCGACTCCCGAAAACAAAAAAATTACGCAAGCAAATGCAAAAATGGTTAAAGCTGTTACCGAACTAACTTCCACACTAAACTTTAACACGGCAATCAGTCAAATGATGATTTTTGTAAATGAGCTTGGAAAGTGTAAAAAAATTCCACGCTTTGCTTTTAAAAATCTCGTTCTATGTTTGGCACCTTATGCACCTCACTTGACTGAAGAGCTTTATGAAAAACTAGGCGAAGTTCCTTCGGTCATTGATGTTCCTTTCCCAAGTTACGAGGAAAAATATACAAAAGACAGCACTTGCACAATTGTTGTACAAGTAAACGGAAAGTTGCGAGCCAAATTTGATGTTGACCTTGATACACCAAAAAAAGAATTGGAACGACTTGCCCTGTCAGACGAAAATGTTATAAAATGGATTGACGGTAAGCCTATCAAAAAAATTATAGTCGTCCCAAATAAAATTGTAAATATTGTGTGTTAAGGGCAGTCCAAAATTAAAGTGGTAATAAATAAAATTGGCGTTCCCGCTTTCAAATATACGAGTTTTATGGCTTAGGTGATAAATAGCTTATAGTTTTCTTTTGCCTTTAGAACCTTAGCCTATTTGAAAGCGAAATAAGTATTTTATGGAATTGAGTTTTTTGCAAATTTTACGCTTTAGCGTTTAATTTGCGTTTTGCTCTCATCGCTTTGAGTTTCATTGCTGTTCTACGGTTCGATTACGGATAAGAATTTTTTATAAAAATTGCTTTGACTTTTTTTTGTATTCCAGTACAATATACATATGCGTTTTGGTAAAAATGAATACACTACAATTACAAAATTTTTTGTTTTAACCGTACTTGAACACACGGAAAAAACAGTGTTTATTCTACCCCCCCCCCCGATAAATTTTTATCGATATAATTTTCTAAATTCTTTACACAGACTTTATTTCAAGGATAATTCTACACAAAACAACTCTTATATTATAGAAAAAAGACGAAGTAAGGCTTTTTATATTAAAGACTTCATTTCGTCTTTTCATTGCTCTTTGGATATGCTTATACTTAATGCAAATCTCCAAAGTAAAAGTAATATATTTAAATGGAGGACTTTATGTCACGGATCTTAAACAGAGGCGAGGAGCTAATAAGAATTAGCCCCAAAGACCCAAAAAAAATTGAATACTCAATAGATGGTGGATCGTCATGGTCTTTTTGTTATTCAGGCAATTCAGCTGGTAAATTTATGGATCTGATTGATAACGGAAAAGAAATTTTAGCAACTACCGAAAAAGGTTTGTATTATTCTATTAATGAAGGAAGATCTTGGTCAAGAAGAGGCTAAATGATTTTTACAGTTGACATTATTTAAAACAATGCCGATTTTATTTTTATAAATTGCAAAACTGTATTTATATTACAACGAGGAGCGTAGCTCTGGTTTGCTTAAGCGGTAATTTTTGTGCGTCAAAAATTCTCGCCCGACTTTGCCACTCCTGCGTTAAAACTCATAGCTAGTTTAAGCCCCATCGCCCATCCAAAGCGATGGGCTGGGTGTTTTTTGCAAATTAAGGCTTTCTTATTTTTGTAAAACATCGCAAAAGAAAAGTACCAGCTCGCCGTCCGTGGCGGGAGTGACGATTTTCGAAAAATAAGGACAAGTCTTATTTCTGTTAATATTTGTTAAAACTACGATCTTGATTTTTTTGGGGATTAAGGATATAGTTAGCGAAGGGGAAAATATGGATGTAACTGCGGATAAAACTTTAACTGAACAAAATATTGAGTATATTCAAAATATGCCTGAGTGGGGGCAGGAGCTTTCGTTAAAATATTGTGCAAAAACTGTAAATTTATATTTTGTTTCAGGGAATATTCGTGACCTTCTACCGTATCAATATGATAGTGAGGATACGGGGGCATTTATTTTTGTGCCGATTAAGGATTGGATTTCCACAGTGCTTTTTGGAAATGACGGAATTATTATTTTTTATGATAGTTCGCAAGGGATTAGTTTTGCTTTTGAGCACGATAGAAAAAACTATGAGCGTATTATGTCAAGGATTTATCCGAAGGAGGAAGTTGAAAACTTTTTTTCGAATGACCCCGTTGTTGCCTTGGATTATTTGGAAAAGTTTTTTCGGCAAACTTATTACGACTACCGAAATAGCGTTGACCCAATTCGAATTGTTTTGATTTTAGATTATGCAGAAACGATTGTGCCGGCGGGAGAAATTTATTATTTGAGTGAGGCTGACCGCTATTGTTTGGTTACGCTTAACCGTTGGGCAAACGAACCTATGTTTATAAGGCACGATATTTCCATTGTTATGGTAACCGAAAACTTGTGGGATATAAACCCCCGTCTTTATTCGCTCGCTTCTACAGCGAAGGTTACAATTCCATTGCCCGATGAGGAAACTCGCATAGGTTATTTGGAGGCTTTGAAAGCTGGACGAGAACCCGATTTGGAGTTAATAACGGAACGAGGTGTTTCTATTAAGGCACTCGGAAAACTTTCGGCGGGACTTAATTTAACAAATTTGTATCAATTAGTTGCGGATGCTTATCAAGGGAATGTTCCCGTTTCTTTAGATTATTTGGCACAAAAAAAGAAAGAAATAATCGAGTCGGATGCGGGGGGCTTACTTTCGTTCGTCGAAGCAAAACACGATTTGGATTATATTGCAGGAAATGAGTTTGTAAAAAAGCGTTTGCGACTTGCGGCGAAAGCAATCAAGGACGGACATTCGGAAGTTGTGCCGATGGGGTATTTAATTTCTGGAGCTATTGGTACGGGAAAGACTTTTTTGGTTTCCGCTTTTGCAAATGAAATTGGTGTGCCGATGGTAAAAATCGGTAATCTGCATACCTTTGACGGCACAACCGAGTCAAAACTACAGCGGATTTTGAATATCTTAAAAGCGATGGCGCCTGTTGCCGTGATGATTGACGAGGCGGATGTTATGCTTGGCGGTGCACGCGGGGAAAAAAGTAGTACAATACAGAGTTCCTTTTTTTCTCAGCTTTCAAATTTTATGGGCAACACAGAATATCGAGGAAAGATAATTTGGTTTTTGATTACTTGTCGCCCCGACCTTTTACCGATAGACTTAAAACGACAGGGGCGTGCGGAAGAACATCTTGCGCTTTTTAATCCCGAAACGAATGATGAAAAAGTTGCTCTCTTTGAAGTTTTGCAAAAAAAATTGAAGTTAAAAATCACAGGAGTTGACCTTACGAAAATTGCTAAAAACATAAAGTTTGAAGTTTCGGGGGCAGACATTGAGTCGATTTTAGTACGCTCTCGACTTCGTGCCAATGGTGAAAATCGTGTTATGATAACCGAAGAAGATTTAATGGAAACGATTCGGGATTTTTTGCCCCCGACTTATCCTCACGAGCTAGAATTGCAAAACCTAGTTGCAACGCTTGAATGTACTAGTAAGGAGTTAATTCCAAAGCGTTATCAAAACAAGGACAGGACAGCACTTGTTGCGGAAATAAATCAGTTAAAGCAATTATTAAACGAATGAGATTTTTGTATAAAATCTTAAAAAACCCTTGACATTTATTTTTTTATTTATATAATTATATCTATATAACCATATAGATAATTTAATATTGGGATAATATAATGTGTTTAGGAAAATTGGAGCTTGCTAAATTTGAAAGTTTTAATGTTGAAAAAATAGTACAAAATGCTTTGTGTTTTAAAAGCTTTTTGTATTTAACTAATTCCAAAATACTAATACGAGCTACCCCCCCCCATTCGATAAAAACTTATCGATATAATCACAAACAATACAATCAAAAAAAATCTTTAGTCGACTTTTTTAGTCAATTATTTACACAATTTAGAAAAAGACAAGGTAGAGCTTTTGCGTTTAAGAGCTTTGCTTTGTCTTTTTTGCGTTTAAAGCAAAGGACTATATCTTTTTTATGGAGGAAAATATGAAAAAGAGAATTTATGGAATTGTTGTTTTTTTAGCAGCAATAAGTTTGTTTTTTGGTTCGTGTGAGCAGAATACTTCGGAAGCACAAGTAGACAAAGCATCTAAAAACAAATTGGTAATCAAGCTGGCTTACCCATTGCAAACGGAAGTTGATGTTCAGGTTTCTGATGTTCCGCAATTGAGAGAACCGGAGGCTTATGTATCTGGTCACGCCGACATAAAGCCTGTAATGGAAATAAGGTCATTCATTGGCGAGGACAATGAAGAAACCGTTGAGAAAGATTGGGAGTCTGCTGTAGAGATGGGCAAAATTTATGTGCCGAATAATAAAATCATTGTGACATTTACAGCAAAAGATAGTGCAGGAAATAAAGCCGAACCTCTTGTTGTAACCTACACAGTAACTGCGGACACAGGATACACACCGCCTGTAGACCCTGAAGAAAGACCAATGATCTTTGTGACACAGCCTAATCCACTTAATCAAAATGTTAAAGTTTCAGATGTAAAAAATCTTCCAGAACCACAAGGCAGGGTTGAAGACAATAAAGACAAAGATCTAAAGCCTACCGTTAAAATAGAGTCGGTTATTAGTGACACTAAAACAGAAGAGTCTGACTGGAGTACGGCTATTAGCAAAACTTATGCTCCAAAAGACAAAATTATTGCAACTTTTTCTGCAATTGATAACGACGGAAATCATGCCCTTAAGCAGATAGTTTGCTACACAGTAATTCCCGATCAAACTTCCACAGATATGGTCAGTTTAACGTGTGAAGGCATTGAAAGTGTAACTGATTGCGGTCATCTCATTAGTTTCTGTAATGCAAGTGTTACTTTTGATCAATTTGATAATCCTACATTTGAAGATGGGGCTAACTACAATCTCGGTGATGAAATAACAAAAGATTCGTGGATTGGGATTAAAGGAACAGTAAAAAAAGGTCCTAGTATAGACGGTGAAGGTTCAATAACTTTCAAATGTACCAAAGGAAATATTTCTGATGCACGTGAAAAGGCACCGGGAAGATATAAAAATATTTCACATAACTTTACCAGCGATAATAGCCGTACAATTCAAGGACTCGCAGGTACAGCTACGAGCGTTAAAGATGTGGACTTTGAGATTTACATCAAGGTAACGGAGTCTGCAACATTAGTTATAAGTGCGAAAGCACCAAATTAGTTTAAAAATTTAAATTAAAAAAAGGCTTTGGACTTTGTTTTTATAATTTTACAAAGCCTTTTATACATTTTTCATGGAGGAAAATATGAAAAAGAGAATTTATGGAATTGTTGTTTTTTTAGCAGCAATAAGTTTAGTTTTAGGTTCGTGTAAACAACCGAGTGCAAAACCGCAAACGGACACGCCGCAGACAGGAGATGAGGGGAATACTCCTACACAACCTGTACCCGGCAGAGACCACACGGGAATACTGGAAGGTGAAAATGTTGTCGGACGTGCAGTTATGGCACAAACAAACAATGGAACAGAAGTTGAAATCATCTTCAGTAAAGTGCTTAAAAATGAAGTACCGGACTTACAGGTTTTCAATGTTGGCAATGATGGTGGAATGGAATGGTCTGAGCCAGACGAAGTGATTATAAAGTCAAACAAGATTATCCTTCGTTACGCTCGTAAAGTTAATGGAGAGAGCATAAAGATAATTCAAGAGGGGCAAAAATCACATGTGGATTATTTTCCCGAAACCAAAAACTCGTGGCTACTTTGTGAAGACGGGCAAAAAATAGCAGCCTTTCACAACCTGCCAATTGTAAATAATGTTGGTAAGGAAGCTGGTGAAATCGTTTATAAATTAGGGCTTGCAGAAGAGATAGCAAAAGCAAAAGATTTACTTAACGGTGTCAAATACAGCAATGACGGAACAGATATTTTAACCAATACCAAATGGGCAAAGCAGACAGATCTGGATGCTATATATTATGCATTTTATTATGCAGAACAAGCTTTTCTCAATGCAAATGTAAGTCAAGCAGAAGTTGATAAACAAACAAAGTTGCTCCAAGTCGCAAATGAAAAATTTCAAGGGCAAATTGCTTTTGGCACAAAAGAGCCTATTACTTCAGGTACTAAAGTAACACTTAGTTGGGATAATAGTGGTGCTGACTTTTTTGACGGCAGAATTGAAAATAAAGCAAAAACAGAAAACGGTGACGAATTTAAAAATGGTGGTGAAGTATTTGCAGGAACAGCGATTGAAATTGAAGCTTTTGCCGAAGGGTGTAACAAGCTTGACCCTCGCGGACCTGATGAACCTCATTTTATAGAAATAAAAACAGAAAGTGGTTCAGTAACTTTATATGTACTTGGTGAGCCTCACAAAATAAATGATAAAACTGGCTACAAAATAGTAGGCTTTGACGGGGAAGGACTTCCTTTCCGAAACACACAAACAATACGCATTGCTCCGACTGAAGATGTAAAGCTTATTGTAACAGGCGGCATTGCAGACATACGAAAACCCACGATTATTCCGAGTGCTGACGCTGTAAGTAAAAAGGTTAAAATTTCAGATGTAAAAGACCTCCCCGAACCTAAGGCTACTGCTGTGGATAATATGGATTCTGCTGTAACTGTAAACAGAAAAATAAAATCGGTTATTGGCGGAGCTGAAACAGATGAGCTTGATTGGGCTACTGCTATTGGTAAAACTTATAGCGATGGTGACAAAATCATTGTAACTTTTACCGCAAAAGATAAGGCTGGCAATGAAGCCGATCCTGTAATCGTGGAATACGATATAGTGGATGTTTCTAAACTTCCAAAAGTTACTCTAACCTGCAATGGGCTTGACGAAGTTACTGACAAACTAGGCTTTGTTAAGTTTTATTTGGGGAAAAAGGAAAAAGATAATTGGGGAAATGATTCCTATAAAAAGGATGCGGAATATAAACTTGGCACGGAAGTTCCTGAAGGTTCGTTAATTTATGTAGAAGCACAAATAAACAAAAGCAATGAAACCGATGGCGAGGGCTGGATAAAATTTACTTCAAACGATTCTTTAACTATTCACTATATACCACCAATGAAATGGGTAATAGCCTCCAAAGTTCTTGGTGAACATGAACTAAAGGGCAAATGGGGACAATATAGCGCAGACTTTGAAGCATTTTGGTTTGTAATAGAACTGGACAAAAACGCTACTATAAGCGTAACGACACAAGAACCAAAATAAACTTGTGCGATGTTGCGTGGCTTTGTAATTTTGTTTTGCATTCTTACAAAGCCTACTAATAAATATCTATTATATAGGAGAAAAATATGAAAAAGAGGATTTATGGAATTGTTGTTTTTTTAACAGCAATAAGTTTGTTTTTTGGTTCGTGTAAACAACCGAGTGCAAAGGCACAAACTGACAAGCCCGCCGAAACATCGGTTGGAGCTAATGAAAAACAGGAAACATTTCAGATAACTGTAAAGGCGGAAAGCTCACTTGAAGGCTGTTATGAAGTAGTTTACAAAGCAGGTGATAATGAAAAGGCTGTCAAAAAAGGAAATGTTGTAAAAGTAAATGCATTGGTGAGCAACTTAAAAGTAAATTCAACGCCACTTGAAAAAGGTAAATCGACTGAAATACCTATTGAAGCGGACACAGTAATTGAAATTATTTATGAAAGCAACGCCACAAACGAAACAGAAAAACTTGCTTTCGATAAGGAACTTGTTGAAGCAAGCCATTATACAGTTTTGTATTCAGCCACACCGCAAGAAAGACGCGACACATTAAAAAACGCAATTGCTCCGCGTCTTCGTCACAACTCAACATTAAGTGTTGAAGTAAATAGCGGTGCTTATATTGCAACACTGGAAAACGGCTCACAAAAAGAGAACGTGGAGCTTGTAGTTGCAGAAGAAAACGATTATTGCCGTATGATAGTTATTCCTGCAAGTGGCGACATAACTTTAGGCGGTGGAGTTTGGGAAACAGAAAATCCTGAACATAAGACAAATGTAAAAGCCTTTAAAATGAGCGAAAGCTTAGTTACACAAGGACTTTTCAAAGAGATTATGGGCTTTAACCCGAGTTATTTTAACGCCGAGTCAACACCGCCGGGCGAAAACCAAGACTTGCGCCCTGTTGATAGCGTAAGCTGGTTTACAGCTGCCGAGTTTTGTAATCGGCTTACTGAAAAAATAATGGGCAAGGAACACTGTGTTTATACAATTACAGATGCAAAATGGCGAGATCCAAAAGATGTTATCCCTAAAATTAAAGCGGAAGGTATTTATTCAGCTAGTGTTAAAATCGACAAAAGTAAAAAAGGTTTTCGTATACCTGACGCAGACGAGTGGGAGTGGGCAGCTGGTTGCGGAGACGAGTTCAAATATGCAGGTTCAGACACACTCAATGAGGTCGCATGGAATTTGAGCAATTCTGGTGGCGTAACTCACCAAGTAAAAAAACTAAAACCTAATAAGTTTAATTTGTACGATATGTCAGGTAACCTTTGGGAATGGTGTGGCAATTTGGAAGATGGTAGCAACACAGCAACTAGTAGTAGTCAAACCGTACAAAAAGGTGCTTGTGCATTGTGTCCGCACGATCCTTTTAAGGATATTTATTTTGTACAATCTGTACAAAATAAATTTTTCCTAGATGTTACGCGTGAAAAATCAGGTTTTAGAATAGCCTGCAATGCCGAATAAAGAGGTTTTTATGAAAAAGTATATAAAAATATTTATAGTATTTTTAGTCGTTGGAGGAATGTCTTGCTCGCAGGCGATTGATGTATTGGTAGAAGCCACTCCAATTCCTCTAGACTACTGTAATATTGAATGTATTGAAGTTACGGACTTTGAAATTTATCGTCCAAATCGAAAAGTAAAACTGGACGCATTTTTAATATGTGATCACGAAGTAACTCAAGGTGAGTGGCAATGGGTTATGGGCAATTTAGATGATTTAATACCCGATGATGAGCACGGCAAAAGTGAAAACTATCCTATGTATTCAGTGAGTTGGCTAGACGCTGTAGAATTTTGTAATGCCTTGAGTGAAAAACACGGATTTGAAAAATGTTACATTATAGATGGTGAGGATGTAAGTTGTGATTTTACAAAGCCGGGTTATCGTCTGCCTACAGCTGCCGAATGGGAATATGCTTCCTGTGCCGGTATTGATGGAGATTTGCCATACAGTGGAGCCGTATCCGAAGATGATGAAAACATAGACGATTATGTTTGGTTTGATGAAAATAGTGGTAAAACAATACATAAGGTAGGTACAAAAAAAGCTAATGCCTTTGGTTTGCGTGATATGTCTGGCAATGTATGGGAATGGTGTTGGGATTGGTGGGATGAATCTAAAACTTATAATGGAACGGATAATCCAAAAGGACCTGAAACAGGCACAGATAAAGCATTGCGGGGTGGCGGATATGAATGTCCATTAGATAAAGTGAATGCCAGATCCTATGGAGTTTTTCCGCCTGATCATCAATGGAGGCTTTTAGGTTTCCGTGTTTGTAAAAATAAATAGTTTGTATTGAGGATAAAAAAATGAAAAAAATAATTTTAACTTTTAGTTTGTTCTGTATGTGTTTCAGCTTGTTTGCAGTTGAAATTTCTTTGGGCGGATATGTTGGTGGAGAAGTAAATAAAGTGGCAGGCTCAAAAAATGGTTTCCCACAGTTTGGTATGGTTTTAGACTTTGAGTTTAAAAATGTTGGCTTGCAAACGAGTTTTGGCTTTGATTTTAGGCTAAAAAAAATAAGGTCTGAAAAAGAAAATAAAAACTTTAAAAACTTTAACTTTAGAGAGTTTATTTTTATAAGCCCATACTATCCATTCCATCATAAAAGATTTACATTTACATTGGGTCCTAGTCTTGGTTTTAAGTTTGAACAAGCCAACTGGGAGCGTCCTGAGAAAAAAGAACATCATTTTTATATTATTTGTGGTGGTAATTTCGAAACTCGCTATGAAGTAAGTGAACACGCTAAGGTCTTTTTGAACTTAGGTGTTTTCACTGATACTGGTAGTATGCATGCAAAAAACGAAATGAAAGGTGAGGCGAAACCTAAGGCCCCTTTTAAGTTTGATAAAGCAAGCCTATATTTTGTACCCAAACTAGGTGTTGTTTATACCTTTTAGCGCGACATTTCGGGGTGTAGTAGTCTCGTTTGTTGTGCAATAGCGAAATAGTAAATTTGAACAAGCCTAACTTGATGTTTTTCAAAAGACTTTGAAAAACATCAAGCAAACTCAAAACTAAAGTTTTTAGAGCTTGGTTTATTTTAAACAAAACCTCAATAGATTGTTTTTTTTACGCTTTTGTGATAAACTCACTTAAAGTTTTAATGCTATAGTGAGGTATAAAATGAGCTCGACAAATTTGGACAAGGTAAAACAAAAAATTAAAGACGAAATGCTTTTGCGTTTAAATCGGAATTTTCGTCGCCCATTAAACGAAGCTTCAAAATACGAAGTTTATGATGCACTTGCCCAAGCTTTAATGCTTGTTATTTCTGAAATGCGAGAAGTATCGCGTAAAAAGCAAGGCAAAAAAGGTGTAAAACAAATGTTTTATATTTCTGCCGAATTTTTAATGGGACGAGCTCTTGTCAACAATTTAAATAACCTCGGGCTTTTTGAAGTAGTTGACGAAATTCTCAAAGACTTTTCTGCTAGTGTTAAAGAACTTGAAGATAGAGAACAAGACGCCGCTTTAGGCAACGGTGGTTTAGGTCGCCTTGCTGCCTGTTTTTTAGACTCACTTGCAACCCTAGATTATCCGGGGCACGGTTATGGTATTCGTTATCGATATGGAATGTTTAAACAAAAAATTGAAAACGGCTATCAAGTAGAATATCCTGACAAGTGGCTTACGCATGGTTATGACGTTTGGGAAATCCGACGACCTGATATTGCTGTAACAGTAAAATTTGGTGGCAAGTTAGTTTCAAAATATGATGAACACGGCAACCTTGATTATGAACTCATTGACTGCGAAAAAGTAACTGCCACACCTTACGATATGCCCATCGTAGGTTACGATACTCAAACTGTAAATCGTTTACGCCTTTGGGAAGCAAGTTCGCCAGATGGTTTTGATTTGCAACTTTTTAACGAAATGAAGTACACGGAAGCTGTGCAAAAAGCAGTAGACGCTGAAAACATTTCGCGGGTTTTATATCCAAATGACCAAGGACCTCAAGGTAAAGAATTGCGTTTAAAACAGCAATACTTTTTTACCTCTGCGAGTATACAAGACATTGTTCGTTTATATGTTCAAAAAGAAGGCAAGGATTTTTCCCGCTTTTCTGATAATGTTGTAATCCAGCTTAACGACACACATCCAGTCGTTGCTATTCCTGAACTTATGCGTATTTTAATGGACGATTATGATTTGGGTTGGGACCAAGCTTGGGACATTGTTACAAAAACCTTTGCTTACACAAACCACACAATTTTATCTGAGGCTCTTGAAAAATGGTCTGTTGATGTTTTTAGACGCTTGATGCCTCGCATTTATCAAATTGTAGAAGAAATAAACAGGCGTTTTTTAGAAACTTTACGAGAAAAATATCCTAATGATTGGCAGAAACAAAAACGAATGACCATAATCGACCAAGGCATTATTAAAATGGCTTGGCTTGCAATTGTGGGAAGTTTTTCTGTAAATGGGGTTGCAGCTCTGCACACTGAAATTCTTAAGCACAAAGAACTCAAAGACTGGTACGAACTTTATCCTGAAAAGTTTAATAACAAAACAAATGGAGTTACCCAAAGACGCTGGCTTTATAATTCTAATCCAAAACTTTCGCAATTTATTACAAAGCAAATCGGAACTGACGAGTGGATAAAAGATTTGAGCAAACTAAAAATGCTGGAAAAATTTGCAGATGACGAAGAAGTTTTAAAAGAGTTAATGGAAATAAAAAAAGAAAACAAAATTGCTCTTGCGGATTTTTTATTAAAAACACAAAACCATTTTCTAAATCCCGAATCTGTTTTTGATGTTCATATAAAACGCCTTCACGAATACAAACGCCAGCTTTTAAATATTTTGCACATTATGAGTTTGTACAATCGCATTCTTGAAGACAGTAGCTACAACCCAATTCCTCAAACTTTTATTTTCGGAGCAAAATCCGCATCGGGTTATCATCGTGCTAAAGAAATTATTAAGCTTATAACCACAGTCGCCGAAAGAATAAATAACGACTACCGAGTAGGCGGAAAGCTCCGGGTTATTTTTGTAGAAAACTACGGTGTTTCAATTGCCGAAAAAATTATTCCCGCCGCAGATATTTCCGAACAGATTTCCACAGCAGGCAAAGAAGCGTCTGGCACCGGTAATATGAAGCTTATGATGAATGGGGCTTTAACGCTAGGCACACTAGATGGTGCAAATGTAGAAATCGTCGACTTTGTAGGTGAAGAAAACGCTTTTATTTTTGGACTTAAATCCGAGGAAGTAGCCGCTCTAAATACCGAAAGCTACAATCCACAAAAATACTTAAACCGCAATCCCGCTCTCGCTAAGGTTGTAAACCAGCTTGTCGACGGCACTTATACAGTTGGCACATCCATCTCTTTTGTGAATATTTACAACTCACTACTTTACGGAGTAGACGGGCAGCGTCCAGATGTTTATTATGTTCTCGCAGACTTTGACGCCTATGCTGATGCCCACGAAAAAGCCTTAGCTATCTATGCCGACAAAAAAGCTTGGGCAAAAAGCTGTCTCCTAAATATCGCAAACTCAGGCAACTTTAGTTCCGACCGCACAATCGAAGATTATGTTCGTGATATTTGGAAACTAAAAAAAATTAAATAACATCAGGAAAGATATGTTTTTTATGTTTTAACATTTATAAGACTTAACCGTGCCCTGCGAAAAACGTCACTCCGCCCGTCTTGGATGACGAGCGGTTTTAAACTTGGCGTTGAACTACAACGCAAATCTGGCAAAGTTGGGACAAGAATTTTTTTGTAAAAAATTCTTGTCCGTAAGCAAGCCAGAGCTACGCTCCTCGCTGAATATTATTTTTCGCATTCTCTTTTTACAGTTTCAGAAAGTCTGTCAAGGCTAAAGCCAGACTCGTTAAGTTTTGCTATCACTGAAAAATAAAGTTCGCTGTAAAAGCGTAAATCGTAAACACGAGCGTCTCGGTCGTCCGAAGTTTCAGCATTTATTAAAAACTTTGCTGTGGTAGTAATGAGTGCTAAATATTCCGCCTGCTCTTTATTAAACCAATATTCGCCCTGCCATTTATTTACTTTTAAAAAAGACTTAAAGTAGGATTCGTTCAACCATTTACGAATTAAGTTAGCAGCTCGCAAGCTTTGTTTTTCAGGACGAATATCTTCAAGAACAAAAAGATTTGTAATCAAGTGAATTTTAACAAAAGCTTCATCGTAATTCAAACCTTGCTTAGAAAGTGTTTTTGCAATGCGTCTGTCAAAAAGCCAATATTGAGAAAGATTTCTAGCATCCGCACCCGTGCCCGACTCGGTTATAACATTTCGCACCGAGTAAAGAACTATTCCTGCAAAAAAAGTTTTTATATCCAAGCTTGCATCAAAAAAAGTTTTTTCTGCCAAGTTCAAAAATTCCAATTCCGATTTTTTTAATCGAGACTTTGGCAAAAATGTTTTTGTTATCAATGAAATAAAGCGTTGCAAGAGACGCAAAAATGCTGGCATAATAGATTCAAGTTCGGGTTTTCCCTGCGTCGCAACTTCAGAAATAATTGCACGGGAAGGCTCAGTTGCTTTTTTAAACCGTATTGCAGTGCTCAAAAAATTTTCCATTGACGGCGTAAATTTTTCTATAAAGTTAGCAATTTCAGTTTTAGCCTTTTTTTTGAGAGTAGAATTTTTTGTTAAGTTTTCAGGAGATGTAAAACTTAACAGTTTTGTAAAAAAGTTTTTTGACAAAACTTTTTCTAAAGCAGTATAAAGCTCTGCAAACTCCAGCTCTTTTACCTTGCCCTCAATACTCGGACAACCTGCGCCAAAAAGCTCAGTACAAATTTTTCTATAAGATTGATTTTCCGTATCCTTTACTTCATATATGTTCCAAAAAACTTGACATTGAAAACCATTTAAAGCAGCATAAAACCCCTTTTGTGCAAGCTCCTTATTTTCTCGAATAAACATAAGATTACTTCGTTGCTCTTGAAAAATCGTAAAATAGTTTTCATCGTTTGTAAGCTGCAAAGCATCCACGAGATTTTTTTGCTCAAGAATTTTTTCGCCACTTGAAACTTTAACCGCATAAGCAACTGAAAGTGAAACCCAACCAAAGGCTCTTTCGTAAACATTATTATAAAAAATCAGTGAACGCTGCCCACCACAATAATTCGACCAAGCAAAAACATTTTCATTTACCAAGCCATTATTCCAAAAGTCGAAAAAAAAGAAATTATCCACACCGGAAAAAATATACCGTTTTCGCATAAGAGGAAAAATTTCGTGCTTATGTCGTTCAATTAGAGCTTGGTTTGGCTCTTCGTTATAATAAGCTCGTCTATATTCCATACCGTATTTTTCTTCAAAGCCTTCTATTTGTCCGTGTCCGAACATTGGTAAACCTGGCATTGTTACCATCATCGTGCATACACCAAAATATTTATCACCAGCACCAAATTGTGCAATTGCAGTATCCTCATCCGGATTGTTCATAAAGTTTACATATCGTTTTAAAACTTCAGGATCAAATTCTAAAGTATTTTTAATTGTCGCACGATACTTTTCGTTTTCTTCGCGTTTTAGCATATTCATAAATGCAGAATTATAAACGCGGTGCATTCCAAGTGTTCGCACAAAATAAGCTTCCATCATCCAAAAAGCTTCCGCTAAAAGAAGGGTGTCAGGAACTTCTTTTCGACAACGGTCAACAACTTCCCGCCAAAACTCTTCAGGAATTTTTTCGTTAAACTCACTGCTAGGCATAGCGTATCGGGAACGGCTTGGAATCGCTCCGCCATCTCCGTGTTGCGGATACCAAAGACGTTGAATATGTTTTTTTGCAATTACCATTGCAGCATCCAAACGTATTATCTTAAAATTTTTGGCAATGTTAATAATTTCGCGGATAACAGCTTCTCTCGTTTCAGGATTTAAAAAATCTAACTGAGCAGTGTCATTCCAAGGAAGTCCCGTGCCGTCATTCCCGTGATAAATATAAGTTACATCACCTGTTAGTTTGTCTTTGCGTTTAAAAACAACAGCACAATCTTGGCGAGAATAATAATGATCTTCTAAGTAAACCTCAACCCGCGAATCATGGCAGAGGTTTTCTCCATTGTAACTATAAGCAGGAAATGGAAGTTCACTAGTTTGCATAAAAAGATTTGGGCGTTCAATTACCCAACGAGAATCCATCGCTGTATGATTCGGAACCATATCAGCGGCGAGCTTTATTCCGTAATGAGCACATCGAGAGCGTAAATTATCCAAGGCAGACCAACCACCAAGCTCATCCGCAATTTCATAAGCAATTACGCTATAAGCACTTGCAACGGCTTCGGGATTTCCACACATTTGTTTAATCCTAGCACTTGCCTTGGAGCGTTCCCAAATACCTATCAACCAAAGAGCATTAAAACCTGCCCTAGATAAAAACTCCAACTCCTCATCAGGAATTTGGTCAAGTCGGGAAATGTCTCGCGAATATTTTTTACTCAACTGGCTTAACCAAACAAGTGTGCTTTTTGCCATCAAAACAACATTAGGCATCCAATCGTGGTCCTTTGTAAAACGCTCGTATTCTTCCACCAAGTTTTCAAAATTATAAACGCTAGTTTCTACAGCCCCTGACGGAGTTGCAAGCCAGCCCTGCTTTTCCTCCTCAGCAATTAAATCCAATCCCGAAAGTAAAATTTTTAACCAATCTCCTAAAAAATCTTTCCAGTGGTTAATAATATATTGAAGTTGTCCCTTAATACTAAAAGGCGAAAAGTCAACAGGTTTTTTGAGCATTAAAATCAATGTAGTATTTTCAGGACCAAAGGCTTCTTGCTTTTCGGCAAAGGCTTTAAACGACCGCCAAAAAAGGGAGTACTGTTTATTGTTTCGCAAAGCTTCGTCATTAAATAAAATAAAAAAAGGTTCGAATGCAGGATTTTCGTTAGCTAATCTCAAAAGCAAAAGTTCTTCAAGAGCTAACAATTTATTTGGCATTCCTGAAATCTTGTCAAAATCTAAAAGCCAAAGTTCAGGCGTTTGCGAATTTGTGTAAACTGCTTCCGGTGGAAACTCTTTTACAAAATCCAAAAGCAAATTATACAAAGGATCTGGATGACTGTCATCCTTTTTTAATAACTCTTCATTTATAAAAGCATAAGCATTAGTAAAAAAATCTTTGTTAAAATCTCGGCGATATAAACGACACACATAATGGAAAATTTCGTCCAACAAACCCATTCCATTCAAAAGCCCCGCCTTCAAATAAGAAACACCTTTGCCACGCTCCCCAAAAGCTTCGGATTTTAGTGCAGCATTAAAAATAAAAACAAATCTATGAACATCAAAAACATTTTTAAAAACAACATTACCTGTGGAGGAAAAAAGTTTTTTGTCAAACTTGCAAATATCACGAACAAAGGCACTTATATGAAACTCCATACACTGCAAAAAACTATCGCAATTTTTATCCATAATAACCTCCAACAAATTAGCTTATCTCAATTGTAGCAGATTAACAAAAAAAAAACTAGCTAATATAAAAGCTTTTTATTTTCTGTATGCCGATAAAAACTTTGCTTATGTCCAAGCCCACCACTCAAGGATAGTGGCTAATATAAAAAACTATATTTGAAAAAAAATCGAAATAAATTTGTCTTGACAAACATTTTAGTTTTTCATAATATTAGATTATAAAGATTTAAATTTTTTAGTAGTTGGTATGAAAAAGAAATTTCTTTGGGGTATTATGTTTATTATTCTCGGGGGTGTTTTTGTTTTAAACGCACTTGACATCGTAGAAATCGAGTTCTTTTTTAAAGGTTGGTGGGCTATTTTAATAATTCTTCTTGCCCTTCCTGATTTGTTCGAAAACATAGAAAGGGGAAAAAGCATTTTTGGAAACCTTTTATGGATTGGTGTGGGCGTGGTCTTATTCTTTGTGGCTAGAGGCGTTTTTGAAATGGCGATGGTTTGGAAATTAGCAATTCCTGTTATGCTTATTCTTATCGGTTTGCAAATTATATTTGAAAGTTTTTCAAACAGAGAAATAAAAGAAAAAATCGATAAGTTACAAGTTGACAATGTAGAAATGGAAAACAGCACAGTCGCTTTTTCAGGGCATAATCTTAATTACGATGGAAAGGTTTTTACCGGTGCTAATTTTGATGCGGTTTTTGGTGCTATTGTATGCGATTTACAAAATGCAATTATCGAAAAAGATTGTGTAATTACCACTTCTGCTGTCTTTGGAGGTATAGAACTTAAGTTTCCCGAATCGGTAAGAGTAGAAGTAACATCAAACTTAATCTTTGGTGGTATTTCAAATAAACGACTACAAACAGAACAGGATGCGCCCAATACAGTTACCGTATACATTGAAGCGACCTGTATTTTTGGGGGCTTGGAAATCAAATGAAAAACTCACATACAATTATAAAAACCGGTGCTATTATTTTAGCAGTATTTTTGATAGCTGGCATTGTCATAGGCGTTATACAACTTATGTCTCTTGTTATACCTATTTCCAATACGGATTATACAGGTGAGGTTACCGAATACTCAATAAGCGACAATGTAAAGGTTTTACATATTGATGTTAATATGATAAATGTGGAAATTATCCGTTCTTCGAATTCTGCTTTTGGTTTTAAAACAAATTACAAAAAACTCAAGCATAGCGAAAAGGAGGATACTCTTTTTATTAAAAATGATAAGCCTAAATTTTTGAACATAAATCTTAATATGAGGGCAGTCGCTTTTATAAAAATTTATGTGCCTGAAAATTTTGTTTTGGAAAAACTTGAAATTGATATTGGAGTCGGTAAACTTGATTTGTCAGACATAAAAACAAAAGTTCTTGACATAGATAGCGGTGTTCAAAGTGTAATGCTTCGAAATATTCTTGCAAGTGAGGAAACAATAATAAATGGCGGTGTCGGAAATCTTGATATCAACAATTGTGAATTTCATAGCCTAAAATTAGATTCTGGGATTGGAGCCATTGAGTTCAATGGAAAGCTCTTCGGTAGAAACAAGCTTGACTTTGGAATTGGTTCAGCTCAGCTTCGCTTAAAAGGTTCAAGCAACGATTACGAAATGAGTATTGATAAGGGACTTGGTAGCATTAGTATCGATGGAAAAAAGGTAAGAGACGGTGAAATTTTAGGAAATGGTAAAGAAAAAATTTTTATTGATGGTGGCATAGGTTCTATCAAGATAAATTTTACAGGACAATAACTGTATAAACTTTTCCCCGCCGATCTGGCGGGGTTTTTAAACTTATTTTAAATCTTTACCAAATGTGCTTGAGCGAATATAATTTCGGTCAAATGTAATAAGAGGATTAAAAGTTGATTCGATTTTTTTTATTTCAGCTATAATTTTTTTTGAAAGCTCGGTATCACTCAAGGTACAAGTTTGTGGAACATCAACATCAAAAAGAACATTAATGGAACGATAACTTCGTATCATACGAAAATCATGGAAATCTAAATTCAAGTTTAATCCTGCCAAAGCTTGTGCAATTTTTTCCTGAGCATCATTTACTTCTGGGTCATCTAAAATTACAGGGTCCATATGAAGTATAAGCTGTATATGAAGTTTCTCTACAGCGTCTTGTTCTATTTGGTCTATTATTGTGTGGCTTTCTAAAATATCCGCTTTGGCATCAACTTCCGCATGAGCTGAAACAAAACGATGGGCTGGTCCATAATCGTGTATTATTATATCGTGAACGCCTTCAATACTTTCATAACTCATAATAAAATTTTTTATATTTTTAACTTCATTAGGACAAGGTGCAGCACCTAAAATTCTATCAATGGTTTCTTTTAAAATATCAAAACCCGATTTAATAATAAAAATAGAAACAAGCACACCTAAATAACTGTCAACAGAAAAGTTTGTAAAATAATAAATTGGAATCGAAATTAAAATAATCGAAGTGGAAAGCACATCCGCTTTTGAGTCGGCACTTGTTGCTTCTAAAAGAGGTGAGTTAATTTTTTTTGCAATTGTCATATAAAAGACACTCAAAAACAATTTTGCTAAAATCGAAAAAGTTAAAACCACAACCGAAATCCAATCGAAGTTTGGTTGACTTGGGTTTTTAATTTTAAGTGCCGACTGATACAAAAGCTGCACACCTAAAAACACAATTACAATTGCAACTACCGATGAAAATAAATATTCGACACGAGCGTGACCAAAAGGGTGATTTTTATCTGCGGGTTTTTTGGAAATATGAAAACTTGCAACCGCAATACAACTGGAAAAACTGTCGCTAAGATTGTTAATAGCATCGGCTATAATCGAAATGGATGAAGCTAAAAGTCCTACCAAAAGTTTGGATGCAAAAAGTAAAATATTTATAAAAAGCCCCGTTAAGCTCGCAAAGTTACCAGCTCGAAAATTAAAGTCTTTTGGACTTTCATTTGGTTTGTGTTTTAAAAAAAATGCAATTAGTTTTTTCATTCGCCAAAATCTTCACTTGCAAAAAGCCCGAACTCAGGTTCAAGCTCACATTCGTTTTTTTGTTTTTTTCGCTTTGTTGCAGTTTTTTGAGTAGCTTCCTTTGCAAGCTCCTCGCCATTCATTAAAATCTGCACTCGACCTTCAAGTTTTTCTACATCTTTTTCTAAACTCCCAGCGAGTTTAACTCCTTCTTCAAAAAGGGAAAATGCATCTTCAAGTGGAAGTGCAGGCTCTTTTATTTTTGTAGTTATTTCTTCAAGCCTGCCAAGCCTTTCTTCAAAATTTTTCATATGGCGAGTTTATCATATTTTTGCATTTTTGTAAATAGAACACTAAAAGCGAAAAAGTTCATCTGCCAAAAAACTTGCTTCTTCCAAATCGTGAGTTACATAAACCGCACAATAAGCTTCCCTCTCTTGAGTTTCCCTAAGTTCGTGTCTTAACTCTTTTCGTAAATCTGCATCCAAAGCCGAAAGTGGTTCATCAAACAAAACTAACTTAGGGCTTGTTACCAGCGTTCGAGCCAGTGCAACCCTTTGCTTTTCACCACCCGATAAGTTTTGCACACTGCGTTTTTGCAAGTCGACAATAGAAAACTTTTCCAAACAAGCAAGCACATTCGCTTTAATCTTGTCTTTGTTCAAGCCCTGCGAACGCAAGCCAAAAGCCACATTTTCAAAAACATTTAAATGTGAAAAAAGTGCATAATTTTGAAAAACCATTCCTACATTTCTCTCATAAGGTTTTAAATTTGTAATGTCCACCCCATCCAAAAAAACGCTGCCCTCATCAGCTTTAACAAAACCTGCAATCATTCCTAGCACCGTACTTTTTCCACAACCTGATGGACCCAAAAGAGAAATTGCACTTCCTTTTTCTAAATTGAAACTTGCTGAAATCTTTTTGTCATCAAAACTCTTTGTCAAATTTTCAACTACTAAATATTTATCTCGCACATAAAACATTATACAGGCTTATCAAAACTTTTCAAGTTTTAGTTTTATATAAAACAAATGTGTGTATTGCAAAAACTTGTACTACGCTTTAATTAAGCGTAAAAATCTCAACGCTAAGTTTTTAGGATAAGTTTTGCACTTTAGCAAAAAAAGCTCAGCGTGAGTTTGAGACCTCTCACTCATCCAAAAGTGAGAGGAAAAAGTTTAATACAAAAAAACATAAGTCTTACAAATGTTAAAGCAAAAAACACTAGCCCGCCGTCCGTGACGGAATAGCAATTTTCGAAAGGAAAGATAAGTCTTACAAGTTTCAAAGCACAATTCAGTAACCCAACATCCGTGACGAGAGGAAAAAGCTCCTCTTCTTGCATAACCAAACAAAACATAAAATCATTGGCGATAGTTAAATCGTCAAAGTCTTTTTTCTGCCAAATCTCATTTTCTTTGTTATTTATTTTTTCTGCACTGTATTTCTTTACCCTACACCAAAAAAACTGTTACTTTTAGTGTATTTTTTCAAAAACATCTAAATTATATGAACTTTTTTCAATATTTTTGCTTTTTTCTATTGACAAAATAAATAAAATAGTATATACTCCGCAGTTGTTAACTATAGTTTACATTAAGAGGTATGAATTATTAAAATTAAATTTATTTAATTTTGATTTATGCACTTAGTTTATTACTTGTGCATAAATAACAATTGTCAGGCTTGCTACAAGGTTTTAGGATTGCAAAGTGCTGAATTTTTGTTTATAAATTCATATTTTAGTTTTTTTAACAAGCGTTTATTCAATGGTGCTAAAAGCTACTCGTATAAACACTTTTTGGTTTTTGGATTTTATAGAAGATATTATTCGATTGAATTAGTATATAAATATATATTTATTTGTTTGCGAGAATTTAGGAATCTTGCAAACTTAAAGGAGTTAATCTTATGAAAAGATTTAAATTTTGGATTGCAAGCATAGTGCTTATGAGTTTATTTTTTGGAGCTTGTAAGCAAGTGGAGGGGGGGGTAGTAGTACACCAGCTAAACAGGGAAGTGGTAGTACATCGGAAGGAAAAAAGCCTAATGCTCCAGTGAGCTTTATCGTTACAGCAAAGTATTCTGACGGAGCGAAAGTTTTAGGTTCGGGAAAAACTGCTACCCTTGAAAAATCTACTCCCGTTTCAGAAGTAATTAAGGAATTGGAGCTAGGAGCTGAAACTACTATTGATAAGGTAGATTATACTGTCGATAAGGATAACCTTTATTCTAATATCGAGTGTACAGATAAAATTAGTGGAAACATCGAAGAAACTATAACCGTTTATATAAAGGTAACGAAAAAGGCTAATGCTCCCCCTACTGATGGCATATTTAAAATTAAAGATGTAGATGGTGATCCTTCATCGTGTATAATTACGGGGTATAAGGTAGAGAAAGATGAGTTACCGGCAGAGCTGGTTATACCTGACACAATAGACGGTAAAAAAGTTGCTGAAATAGGTGAGAAGGCTTTTTACCAATGTACGAAAATAACTACCTTAGATTTATCTAATTGTACTCAACTTACTTCAATAGGTGAAAGTGCTTTTTGGTGGTGTGGTGGAATAGAGGAATTAAAATTACCTGTTTCACTCAAATCAATAGACGAAAAAGCTTTTGGTGAATGTAAGAAAATAAAGACTTTAGACTTATCTAAATGTACGAAACTTACTTCAATAGGTAAGGAGGCTTTTAAGTCCTGTACAAGAATAAATGTCTTAGACTTATCTAAATGCATTAAACTTGATTCAATAGGTGACAGTGCTTTTTATGGCTGTGAGGGAATAAATACCTTAGACTTACCTAATTCACTTACTTCAATAGATAAACACGCTTTTTGTGAATGTAAGAACATAAAGGTATTAGACTTATCTAAATGCATTAACCTTGATTCAATAGGTGAAAGTGCTTTTTTGAGGTGTAGTGGAATAGAGAAATTAAAATTACCTGTTTCACTCAAATCAATAGACGAAAGTGCTTTTAGGTGCTGTAAGAAAATAGAGACTTTAGACTTATCTAATTTTAATAAACTTAATTCAATAGGTAAGATGGCTTTTTGGAATTGTGGGGAAATAGCTGAATTAAAATTGCCAGCTTCACTTATGCAAATAGGAGAAGAAGCTTTTGAAGATTGTACAATAAAGAAAGTAACTTTTGAAAATACTGAGAACTGGAAAGCTTGTAAGTTTAAGAATTGCAAATCTATTGATCTAAGTAGCCCCAAAAACCAAGCAGATGCTTTAACTAAGTACAGTGACTACGAATGGAAACGAGAGGTAACACCGTAAAGCTAATTGAAAACTATAAAAGCTAGCTACCACCTTAAAAAAGCATCCTTGTTTTTTTAAGGTGGTCTAGTTTTGAATTTTCTATTTATAATGCACGGAAAATTCAAAACTCGCAAAAGCTAGGCACTAACCCGACATCCGTGGCGAGAGCGATAAACGTTTTTCTAGCGTTGAGTTTTTTATAAGGTTTACGCTTTAGCGAGGAGCGTAGCTCTGGCTCGCTTAAGGTTAGGAATTTTTGACACAAAAATTCCTAACCCTTTCTTTGCCAGATTTGCGTTGTAGCCCATTCGTTAAGTTACAAACCGCTCACCCATCCAGAGGTCACCTTAAAAAAACATCCTTGTTTTTCTAAAGTGGACGATTTTTGAATTTTTATTATATTTTTATGAAATTCAAAACTCGCGAAAGCAAAACACTAGCCCGCCGTCCGTGGCGGGAGTGGCATTTTTCGAAAGTAAGGACAAGTCTTACAAATGTTAAATATTCTTAAAAACTTTAGTTGACAAAAATAAAAAATAATGTTATTGTAAAAATGTAATTTAGGCTCGTATTAGAAAAGACATATAACGGAAAATTTTCTCATCATTGTTTTAATTTAAAAACAAACTAAAATTGTAGAGTTTATAAAACCAATTATGCAAAATAAAAATAGGAATGTTAAATGAAAAAAATGAAGGCAGTTATGATTTCGGCTTTGAGTAGTAATGCAGGCAAAACTACAGTTTCTGCTTTATTACTTAATGCACTGAAAAAGAAGGGTTTGGACTTTTGTGGAATAAAAACTGGTCCTGATCAAATTGACCGAGAAATTTTAAGTCAAGCTAGTGGAAAGCCTGCAGGAAATGTTGATAAATTTTTAATGACACAAGAAGGAATGAAAGTAAGTCTTGGCTTAATGGAAAGTGAATATGCAATTATTGAAGGTGTAATGGGATGCTTTGATGGGATTGGTACAAGTTCAAAAAACTCTTCTTTTGAAATAGCTCAAGATTTAAATGTCGATATTGTACTTGTGCATTCACCTGAAGGGGAAATGTTTTCGATAATACCCAAACTAAAAGGCTTTTTAGATTTTAGCGAAAATCGAATTAAGGCAATTATTTTAAATAAAACAAATCCTGAATTATATAAAACATATAAAAAAATGATAGAAGAAAATCTTCCAATAAAAGTTTTAGGTTTTTTACCCAAAACACAAAACTTAAGTATCAATGAAGATTATTTAGGTTTGGATACAAAAAAGAATTGTACACAAGACGAAGCTTTTAAATCGATTTGTAAAAATATCGATATGTACATTGATGTTGAAAAATTTATTTCGCTTTTTAAAACTGTGCTAACAAAAAATTTAGCCAATTTAAAACGCACAAAAACAAAAGTTGCAATAGCTAAAGACGAGTGTGTAAATTTATATTATTCAGAAAATATTTCTATACTCGAAAAATATGCTCAAGTAAAATATTTTTCACCACTTCACGACAAGTATGTTCCTGATTGTGATTTTTTATATTTAGGTGGCACTCAAATAAAAAGTTTTGCCAATGAACTTTCACAAAATAAATCAATGAGAGATTCAATAAAAGAAATTGCTGAGGCAGGTATTTACATTCTTGCAGAAGGAGAAAGCTTGTGTTATTTATGTGAAAGCTTTGATAACATTCCAATGTGTGGAATTTTTTCTAACAAAGCAAAAAGTACTGAAAGGCTACATAACTTTGGATACAAAATATTAAAATTGCAAACCGATACAATACTTGGAAAAAAAGGTACGATCTTATATGCTGCTGAATACCACAAATCAAAAGTCTCTCCATCGGAAATAAATCTTTTCGATGTTACAAAAGCTTCTACAAAAAAGAATTATAGCGATGGTTATATTTATAAAAATACAATTGCTTTTTTTCAAAACATTAACTTTGCATCCTGTGTTAAAACAATTTACTCAAGCTTGCTGTCTATCCAACAAACGCTCCAAAAGTAAATCCAAAGCTTCGCCGTCTTCAGCTTGCCGTTTTAATAAAAGAACAGTGATGCCAGCTTTTTTTGCAGCTTTTAATTTTGCGCCTTCTCCACCTAAACTTCCCGACTCTTTTGTAACAAGATAGTCAATTTTATTTTCTTTAATGGTCAACAAATTTTGCTCTTCAGAAAAAGGTCCAAGACAAGCTATTATATCGTTTATTGCAACACCATTTTTGTGCAGTGTTGAAATCGAATCACAAGTCGGAAGGACACGAAAAATAAAACGATTTTTCCCACGGACTTTAACAAAGTCAGATATATTTTTACTGCCAAAAGTAATGAGAAATGTTCCGTGTAATGATTTTATTCTTTTAAGCAAAGCATCAAATGTATAAAAAATTTCTGCTCCAGATTTTATATTTATTTCAGGTCGTTTTACTCGTAGGTATTCAACACCAGTAGCAAGAGCTACAGCCTTTGCATTTTTTGAAACTTCAACAGCATAAGGATGAGAGCAATCAAGAATTGTGTCAATTTTATTTTTGCAAATAAATTCTTTCATTTCAAGTTCAGACAAACGACCAACAAAAACATTAGACGATTGTAAACATTCTCGTCCCGCATCACTTGCCACTGTAATAATAAAATCTTTTTTTCCTAAAAGTTTTTTTTCAGCGAGTCTTGCTTCGGTAGTACCACCGATAATCCAAATCATAAACGATAGCCTCTTGGCGTTACCATCTTACCATTTATAAACTTAGTAGAATTATTTCCTATCACTATTAGAGTTGACATATCACAACCTTCATCACTAAAAGTTTCTAAAGTACCCGTACGAATTTCTGGTGTACAAGTTCCTGAGTTACGAACAATACCAACAGGTGTATTTAATTTTTTATGTTTTTTAATAATGGCAATTGCTTCGTTAAGAATATCAGGTCGGTTTTTGGATTTTGGATTGTAAAGAGCAATAACAAAATCTGCTTTGCTTGTCGCTTCCAATCTTTTTATAATTAAATCTTTTTTTGTTAAAATATCTGAAAGACTAATTACAGCAAAGTCATGCATAAGTGGTGCTCCTAATTCTGCTGCAGCTGAAAGCAAACTCGTAAGTCCCGGCACAACTTCAATTTGAATTTCAACATCACAGGCAAGTTCATATATTAAACCAGCCATACCGTAAACGCCTGCATCGCCGGAAGAAACTATAGCGGTAGTTTTACCTGATGCTGCCATTTCAATTGCTTTTTGACAGCGCTCAACTTCTTTTCGCATACCAGTTTGATACACTTCTTTGCCATCCAAAAGTGCTTGTATATTTTTAATATACTTCGGATATCCACAAACAACTTCACTTTCGCTAATTGCTTTTTTTGCTTCCTCTGTCATATGAGAAAGTTTTCCAGGTCCAATGCCAACAACAAATAATTTTTTCATATAAATATTCCTTTATAAATATATTTTAAAATACACTTTTTAAAAGATTAAAAAGTTTTTTACAAAATAATTTTTTTTCATCTTATGTTTCTTCAATTTCTTTTTTAAGTGCAAGAGAAACAGTAACACCATTGTATTTAAATTTTTTCAAAATCAATGTCGCTCCTGAAAGTCTAGCACAAGGTTCTGACACAGCATAAACGCCTGTTGTTTTAAAAACAAAATCAGACTTATCTTCAGCAGCAAGACTTATGCTATTTACTTCTTCATTGGTATAAATTTTCAACGGACATTGAAAAAATTTTGCAGCTTCTATTATAGCAGGTTCGTTTTTTTTCAACTCAATCGTTGCAATATGCACAATCCCTCGTGTGTGAACATCTGCTTTTTTACACGCTTTTTCAATAGCCATTTTAACAATTGATGCTTCAGTATTTTTTTTACAACCTATCCCAACATATAAATTTTTAGGAATTAAATAGCAAGCAGGCATTTTTGTTTTTATTTTATATGCACTTATAATTACCCAATAATCAATATTATCAGATTCAAAATTACAATTTTTTATAAATGGTATTCCAAAAGGCTCATCTTTAATTTCAGAATACAAGGCAACTCGTTTTCCATTTATAATGCAAGCCATAGCATTCTTTAAATGCTCAAAATCATCAACTACAAGTCCCGTTCGTTGTGCAAAAATGTCTAAGCTTTCCACACCTCGATTATCAGATGCCGTTGTAATTACAGCCGTGTTTTCTAAAAAACTTGCAAGCTTTTTTGCTAATTCATTAGCTCCACCCAAATGTCCCGAAAGCAATGAAATTGTAAAGTGTCCCGCATCATCCAAAACAATAACAGCTGGGTCTTCATACTTACTTTGTATTAAAGGTGCAATGAGTCTTACAGCAATACCTGTTGCACAAATAAAAATCAAGCCGTCCATTTTATAAAAGTCTTTAGTTAAATTTGCACGATCTGAAATGCAAATATTATATTCGGGAATTTGCATTATTTTTTTAGCAAGTTTTTGTCCCGCATCACTAAAAGTGTATACTGCAAGTTTCATTTGTCCGCCTTGCGAAAGCCGTGAGAAAAATTTGAATCATAAAGTTTTGAACGGCTGTAAACATTTCCTAAAAAATCACCGACTAAAATTTGTGCCTGTCTTTCAATACCTGCATCCTTTACCTTGTCTGCAATATCAGAAAGTGTACCAAGCACTATCTTTTGATCTTCCCAAGTTGCACGATAAATTACAGCACAAGGAACATCATCCCTACCATATCCTTGCACCAATTCAAAAACAAGTTTGTCAATTTGTTGGACTGAAAGAAAGATTGCCATTGATGCAGAATGGGCTGCCAAATCTTTTATGTTTTCTTTTTCAGGTACAGGAGTCCGTCCCGCCATCCTTGTTAAAATAATTGTTTGCGAAACATCAGGCAAGGTAAACTCTTTTCCAATTACTGCAGCCGCTGCTGTAAACGAACTTACACCGGAAACAACTTCATATTTTATTTGCTCAGCTTTTAAAAAATCAATTTGCTCACGGATGGCTCCGTATATAGTCGGGTCGCCCGAATGTAGTCGCACGGTTAAATAATTTTTTCTTTCAGCATCTAAAAATTTTTCTTGCACTTCTTCTAAACTCATATGAGCAGAATTATATTTTTCACAATTTTTTTTGCAAACTTTTAAATGCTCATCAGAAACTAAGGAGCCTGCATAAATTACCATATCTGCTTTTTCTAAAAGTCTCCGTCCCTTTACTGTAATTAAATCAGGATCTCCGGGACCTGCACCTACAAAATAAATCATTATAACCTCCAAGCTTGCACAATATAAATCGGGTTTTCGCCTTTCCAAATTCCATTTTCTGTCATATTAGCTGTTTGTCGAAGTCCCGCTTGAATATTTAAAAAGTTCTGCGTTTTTAACTCCCGCAAAAAAATTTCTAAACTAGATGTTAAAATAAAATTAGCAACAAGAGTTCCACTTTTTTTTAAGTGTCGTGCTACATATTCAAGAGTTTGCGGAAGAGCCTTTGACGCACCACCAATAAAAATTTTATCAAAGCTTTTATTAGGTAAATCATTTGGTGCTGTGCCACAAATTAAATTTAATGCAACTCCGTGCTTGTCCGCATTTTGTTTTGTTAAAGCTATTGCTTCTTTCTTTTTGTCGATAGCTGTAACTTCTGCACCTAAAAGAGCTGCTTGCACTGCAATAGAACCTGTGCCAGAACCGATATCTAAAAAACTTTCCCCCGGTGAAATTGCTAAACGGAAAAAATTTTCCGCTCTGATTGGAAATTTTGTCATTGGAATTTCACCTCGTTCGTAATCTTCATCTTTTAATATTTTCATCTAACACTACTCCCACAATTGAAATTGAATTATTTGTTTCTATTGCTTTTCCAATTTTTGTACTAATAATTTTTTCATCAGGATACGAAAGCCGATAGCCTATATATAACTTTCCAGCATACCCTGCTTCCGCTAAAGCTTTTCCAATTTTTTGTGGAGTGTTTTTAGAGTCTGTAAAAAAAAAGCAAACCGAAGAGTTGAGCGAACCAAGTTCCAACTCTCTCCCGTGAAAAGATTTAACACAAGCATTGCTCCAAGGAATTTGTAAACGAGATGCAAAATACTGCACGGCTGAAATACCGGGTAAAATTTTGTCAAGCTTAACACCTCTTCGTTTTAATAAATCTACAATACCAAAAAAACAAGGATCGCCTGAAACTAAAATAAGAACATCATTGCTTTTTTTTATTTCCTCACAAGCTTCATCTACACTTTTAACAAAGATAATATCTTTTCTTATTTTGTCAAATGATTCTTTAATTCGTCCAAAGGCTAAAACTTTTTTTGCTTGTATTATTGCATCGTGCACTTCTTTTGTTAAGCATTCAGGATTACCGGGTCCCGCTCCAGCAACTATACGCATTTACTTTTCTCCTTTGCATTATACAAATGTAAACGCTTCATTGAATAAATGTGACAATGAACTTTTACATCGTCTGCTTTTAAATAAGTTTTTACACGATTACAAACACCTTTTTCCATATCTTCAAAAATATTTTCATAACCATATTCAATTATTATTTCACTTGCCTCCTCAGCCGTTAATGCTGACATTGTTTTTTTTAAAACATTAACAGGTGCTTTACGCAAAGCTAAATAATATACAAAGGCTTCCATACGAGTGTCAGCTATACGATTATGTGTTTGAAAAATCCCTATTGAAGTTTTTGCCAATTTACCAATATGCCCAACAATATAAAAATTCCTAAAGCCTTCCATATAAGCTGTTGTCAATGCAAAACCTATAAAGTTTGAAACTTCTAAAGCGGGCATTTTAATTCCTAACTCGCTCGCTATTTTAATTCCGTGAGCACCCGGTACTAATAATATAGACTCAACTCCTTCGTTCGCCTTAATTGCGTGAAGCTCCAACTCAATAGTTTTTTTATAAGCTTCTTCACTTTTAGGATACACAATTCCTCTAGTACCAATAATAGAAATTCCTCCAACAATTCCAATGTTTTTATTAAAAGTTTTTTTTGCAATTCGTTCACCATCAGGTGCATAAATAAGAACATCAAAACCATTATCAGAAATGCGTTTTAATTCTTCGCTAATAAGTTTTCGTGGAACTGGGTTAATGGCACTTTCGCCTACTTTACCAAAAAGCCCTTTACGACTAATTCGTCCTATACCTACTCCCCCCTCGATTTTAATTTCACCGTCGCTGCGTTTTTTTACCTGTGCATAAATTTCTATTCCGTCCGTCGAGTCAGGATCGTCCCCTGCATTTTTTTGTATAGCACAAGTTGCACTACCGTTTTGTAAGTTTGCGTGAAGAACTTCAAGATTCAGTTTAATACCTGCTGGCGTGTCAATTGAAACCCTATCCAACTTAGTTCCAGTTGTTAACATTAATGCGGCAGCCTTTGATGCAGCAACAGCACAAGAGCCAGTTGTATAACCTAACCTCATTTTTTTTCCATCTACAGTTACAAATAAATCTAACATCGTTCCGTTATTTCGTACAAAATTGCGTTTACAATACTAGCCGCAACATTACTGCCGCCCTTAGTTCCAATAATCGAAAGTTGCGGAATATTATACTTACAAAGAGCATCCTTCGATTCTGCTGCTCCCACATATCCAACAGGCGTCCCAATTACAAGTTGCGGTTTTATTTTCTTTTCATCAACTCGTTGCAGCAAACGAAAAAGAGCAGTTGGTGCATTGCCAATAACAAAAATCGAAAAGCCTTTTTTAATCGCAAGGTCTATTGCCAAAGCAGACCTTGTTTCTCCTGTTTCCTTTGACCTTGTAAAAATATCTTTTTCGTCAACAAAGCAACTAATACTTCCGCCTACTTTTTTAAGCGTTCGCTTATTTATTCCCGCTTCTATCATTCGAGTGTCGCAATAAATTTTTGGATTATTTTGAAAAACATCTTTTGCTTTTGCAACAAAATTATTTTTAATCGAAATAATTTTTCGATATTCAGGGTCGCCCGTTGTGTGTAAAATTCTTTTGACAATCGGAACTTGCTCATCTGTAAATTTAGAGTCTTTTAAAAACTCATCAATGATAAGCATACTTTTTGTTTCTATTTCTTTTCCTTTGTTCATAACTCTTACCTAATTTTTTTTATGATAAAATAATTTTTCAAAAAACAAGTATTTTTTATTTCCAAAAAGCTCACACATAATTTCCAAAATGATAATTAGCATTATTTTATAAACTAATACTTTCACCTTGTACAGTTTCTTTCGCGTGGTCAACTATCATTTGCTGAACACCTGTATACTCACCTAGACCCTTAAGCACAGGTTCTACATTGTAACCTGCTTTTTTAAAAATAGTTTTCCACGAGTCCTCATCATCACCAGCCATATCGTTTTTGGCGTGATCACCTGCAACAATCATCAGTGGCAAAAGAACTACTTTTTTTGCAGATATTTTTTTAACTCGAGCTAAAACATCTTCAACATTGGGATGCGATTCTACCGTCCCTACAAAATAATTTTTATACCCCGCAGCAAAAAAAGTTTCTTGCATTTTTTCATACACAGCATTTGCCCTATGTTCAGTACCATGCCCCATCCAGACAATAGCCGTATCTTTGTTGTTGTAGCTTTTTGTTTCACTTATTAAAACTTTTACCAAGCATTTAAAATCTTTGTCGTTTGCAAGAAGTGGCGATGAAAGTTTACAACTTTCAAACTTATCTTTGTACTTGCTAACTTCTTCAACCACATCATCATACTCAAAACCACTCATAACATGAGTTGGTTGTACGATAAGTTCTTTTACTCCATCGGCAACAAGCTTGTCCATAGCCTCTTTAACATTGTCAATAATAATGTTATCTCTTTTTTTTAATTTGTTAATAATAATTTGACTTGTAAAAGCTCTTCGCAATTCGTAATTCGGAAAAGCAAGTCGCAATGCTTTTTCCACAGCACCGATAGATAAATCACGGTTATCATTATGACTAGTACCAAAAGATACACAAAGCAAGACAGGCATAAACAAAGCAAGTTTTTTATTTGCATTTGTTATAGGATTTGCATTTGAATTTAAACAAGCAAACAAACAAAACAAGACAAACACAAAGATTGTAACTGACAACACTTTCATAAAAATCATTTTCATGATTTACTCCTAATGTGTCATTGAATGTCAACTGAATATAAAAATATCAAAATACAAGAATAAACATCTCGAAAATAATTTATTCATAAAGATATACCGTATGAATCGTACGGCTATCAATTCAGTTTTATTGAGCAGGTCTTCTGGCTCGCGTATTATCAGATTACACCGCCTTCTCAGGTTTCCCCAATGGCTATGGTGTTCCTCCTCGCTTACAGTGGCGGCACCGCTTCGGCTTTTACCGAATTCCCTATTCTCCTAACATACAAGGCACTCAAAAAATCGCACACTAGTACTAATGTGCAAGAACATTATACCTACGATAATACATTTTGTCAAGTAAGAAAAATCTTTTGTGTTCTAACACTTACTTCGATTGACCTACTTTCCACAAGTGCAAATCAAAATTGATCCAAACACATAAAATACATTTCTTGTTTCAATAATTAAACACAGATACTAATATAAAAATTTTATTTTGTCAACTATTAAACTCTAACTATTTACAAACTATTTACACAAGGAAACCCAACTATTTTCCTATTTAATTATCGGAAGAATTGACATTTTAACTTATATTTTGTATCATAAAACTAGGGAATGAGGTTCTCCCGTAGCATTTGCTAAAACCGCCAATATGGCTGATGACTTCTGTAATTATTTATTGCAGGGGCATTGGTCTTTTTGTAAAAATGCTTACTGCTACGATAAGGAGACCGTAATATGTTAACATCGCTTTCATTAATTTTTCTTGTAGGCTTGAGTTTAGCTACCATTTGTCAGCGAATTAAAATTCCTAGAATTATAGGAATGCTTTTTACAGGGATTATTCTCGGACCCTGTGTGTTTAATTTTTTAGACCCATCTATTTTGAATATTTCGCCTGAATTGCGTCAGATCGCCCTTATTATTATTTTGATTAAAGCGGGACTTTCACTCGATATATCAGATTTAAAAAAAGTTGGTGTGTCTACTTTACTAATGGCTTTTTTGCCTGCGAGTTTTGAGATTTTGTCATTTGTTATTTTTGCACCATTGTTACTCAATATAAATAGAGTAGAAGCTGCAATTATGGGGGCTGTGCTTGGGGCTGTTTCGCCGGCAGTTGTTGTTCCAAGAATGGTTTTTTTAATAGAGAAAAAATATGGAACAAAAAAAAGCATACCGCAGATGATTTTGGCGGCAACATCTTTGGACGATGTTTTTGTAATTGTTTTGTTTTCGACATTTATTGGAATGGCTCAAGGTAACGGTGTAAAAGTAATAGATTTTATTAGTATTCCAGCTTCAGTTGTATTGGGGATTATTGTTGGTGGTGTAGTGGGCTTATTTCTTTGGTGTTTTTTTGAAACTAAATACACACGAAAAAATCATATTAGAAATAGTACAAAGGTTATCATTATACTCGGTGGTGCTTTTTTGCTGATAGCCGTTGAGAGCCGGACAGAAAAATATATATCAATATCGGGACTTCTTGCAGTAATGGCTATGGCTTGTACTTTGAGAGCGAAAAGTATACCCTTTGTACAAAAAAGATTGGCAGAAAAATATGGAAAGCTTTGGATAGCGGCAGAAGTAGTGCTTTTTGTTTTGGTGGGAGCGGCGGTTGATATTCGCTACACTTTAAAAGCTGGAAATACGGCTATTGCACTCATTTTTATTGCTCTGATATTTCGTTCTATTGGCGTTTGGATATGTGTCGCTGGGACAAAACTCAACTTAAAAGAAAAAATTTATTGTGTTATTTCTTATATTCCTAAAGCAACCGTTCAGGCAGCTATTGGTTCTGTGCCATTGTCATTGGGGCTACCTTGCGGAAATATAGTTTTATCAGTTGCCGTGTTATCAATACTTATTACTGCACCATTGGGCGCATTTGGAATGGACTTAACATATAAAATCCTACTAGAAAAAGAAAATTAAAGAATGAAGAAAAAAATAAGCGTAGCAAATTATTTTACGACAACACACAAGTTTTTACTGCGAAAACTATGTTTGTCATAAAAACTTAGTAACTCGTCACTTAAATTATAGTGAGAATTTATTATGAGTTTATTTACAAATTATTTTTATAAATCTCTTTTTATCAAAAAAAAACTCCAAAAAAACTTTCAAATATTAACAAAATTGGGCTTGACTTTTTTCGGGGGGGGGGGGGTATAATAGAAGGAATTTTTATCATTTGGAGGATATTAAAATGAAAAAAATTTTTCAAGTGCTTGGTGTTGCTTTATTAGCAACTTTTATGATTGGATGTCCACAAGGGAACGGTAACAATAGTTCCACCGAAGCAAGTTTTATGCTGACCTTTGATTCAACAAAGATGAAGATAAGTTACTTTGATGAGAGTTCAACTAGGAAGACTGTAAATAGTGGCGACAAAGTGAAAGAAGGAACTAGACTGAAGATTTTGACAAACACAGAACGGGAAAAAATTATTTCCGAGTGGACTTTAAACGGCATAAAAACCGAAGAGGTTTATAGTGAAAAAACATCAGGACTGTATACTATTAACTCTCAAGATGCCGTTGATAAGGCTGGGACAAAAAAAATAGATATTGACTTTACCGTCGTTGATGCAGAAAAATTTATCGTTGAATTTCCAGCCGATAAAATGAGCTGTTCTTATAATTTATATGATTACTCTGCAAAAAGCTTCCACCCCTATACAAGAACAACTTTGAAATCAGGTGACCCTATCTATGAGGGCGAAGATATGAAAGTTTTAGCGACTTTAGCGGAAGGAAAGTTTGTAGATGCTTGGAGTATAAACGATAAACCTATAACTAATTATAATATAGTTAGTGAAGATCAAAAATCTCTGACTGTTTTTGCCGTAGACAGCACTTTATCGAATGCTGAAAACAAAATAATTTTTAATTATACCGAACGAGACGCTCTAAAGTTTACCGTCAAATTTGATAAGAATAAGATAAAATGTGAAAAAAAGACAGGTACGGGATTTAACTTTAACTACGAGGAAATAGAACCGGGTTCAGAGGTGATGGAACTGCAAAGCCTTCGTTTTACCGCTCTTTCTGGAAATGATAATACACAGTGGTTTGTCAACGGAGCCGAAAGGTGGTCTTTGTTCAATAGTGAATTGTACCTCACTCCTAAAGCCAGCGATGCAGTAGACGGGGTTATTACCGTTACTATTAAATAACAGTTCGGCTGAATTTGTTCAGTTAGGCGTTACCATTCTGTAGTATCAGCGGAGCGGTAGCTAAGTTTGGCTCTCATTATTTTTGTGGTGTTACAGCTTTAGTTTTTGCGATTTTAAATTAGAATTTTAAAAATGATTATTTAAAATTTTAGTGAAAGTTTTTAGTAAAAAGCAAGGCAGGAGTAAAATAAGCAATAAACCACTTTACAATTATTGTCTGGTATAAAAAGAGTTATCAAGTGATAACTCTTTCATTTTCCATTTTCTCCGAAACATCAAATACAAACTTTTTACCTTTTTTTCTGTCGTAGTAAAAAAGTAAATACTCGCCTGAAAAATCTTTTTCTTTGAGCTTTGGATTAAAAGTTTTTATCGATGCAGATTTCATAATTTCTTTTACGGAGCTTTTTGTTTTAAGTGCTGAAGTTTCTAAAAGCTCACTTATTATTTTGTGCATTGTATGATAAGAAAATTTATCGTCACGCATTAACACATTGGGTGTTTTTGTATTTATATTATTAAGAAAAAAATCCAAACGCAAAAGACTCGTTATATATTTATCATTTGAAAAATCAATTTGCAAAAAGTCATAAAGCATCACATACAAACTTGCTTTTGAATGAGCAAGTTCAAAATAATTTTTGCCCTCCCAATATTCTGATAGCTTTTCAAAAAACTCAAAAGCAGAACCAATTTTTTTTATAACATAGTCCAATGTATATTTAAAATTATTTTCGTTTAAATATTTTTCACTCAAGTCTTCAATTTCTTTAAGCTTAATAATTTCTTTGTAGCTTAAATAATCATTTGCAATTATTTCATAAGGCGGATAGTCAGTATACTTATATCCATACTTTTCAGAATTTTCCCGAAGAGCCGAACCTCGCAAAAGTTTTAAAAAACCAAGCTGAATTTTTTCTACGCCCACCTCGTAAAGGTCATCAAAACTTTTGCCAAATCTTTTATAAGTTTCAAAAGGCAAACCTGCAATCAAATCAAGATGCTGATGAATATTTCCAAACGAAACAATTTCCTTACAAGTTTTTTTTATTTTATCAAAGTCCGAATTTCTACCAACTTCAATTAAAGTTTTTTCGTTTGTACTTTGGACTCCGATTTCAAATTGAAAAAGTCCTTTTCGCACCTTTGAAAAAAGTTCCAACATTTCATCGCTAATCAAAGATGCAACCAACTCAAAATGAAAATTAATATTTCCATTATCGTTTTCAATTATGTATTTTATAATTTCACAAAAATGATTTTTGTTTGCATTAAAAGTTCTATCAATAAATTTTACTTGGCTTACACCTGCGTTAATTAAAATCGAAAGATCATTTTTTATTCTGTCCAAAGAAAAGTAGCGAAGTTTTTTTATTGTTGACGAAAGACAAAACTTACAATTAAAAGGACAACCTCTCGCTCCTTCGTAATAAACTATTTTATTTTTGTACGCTCTAGAAAAATTTTCCCGTCCCAATTTTTCAAACTCAATTTTGTAAGGCGAAGGAATTATATTAAGATTTTCTACAATTCGTAATTGGTCATTTATAAAAAGCTTTTCTCCAAGTCTTTGTGAAAGTCCCTGTATATTAAAAACTTCCACACCGTTTTTAATTTTGTACAAAAACTCTTTTAAGACTTCTTCGCCCTCACCCGAAATTACAAAATCTATAAAAGGATATTTTTGCATTTGTTCTTTTACATCATAACTTATTTCAGGTCCACCGAAAATTATTTTTACATCGGGACGAGCTTTTTTTATTGTCGAAGCAACCTTAAAAGTTTCTTCCGCATTCCAAATGTAAGTTGAAAAACCAATTAAGTCAAACTCATTTAGCAAAATAGAATTAACGATTGTGTTCACCGTATGATTGATTGTAAATTCTTTTATTTCGCAATCAACAATTTCCGTTGCAACGGCGTGAAGATATCTAATGGCAAGCGAAGTGTGTATAAACTTTGCATTTAATGTTGTCAATAATAATTTCATAATTTTTATTCAAGGACACAGGAGTATAACATTTCCTCACGCAATTTTCAAGCAGAGCAATTATGCCTATTCTAAAGACACACTTTGTAAAACGTTCTTTAGACTTTTTTCTACTTTAACACTTGTACGACTTGTCCTTACTTGCGAAAATCGCACTCCCGCCACGGACGGCGGGCTAGTGTTTTGCTTTTGCGAGTTTTGAATTTTCCTTGCATTATAAATAGAAAATTCAAAACTCGTCCACCTTAAAAAAACACGGACGTTTTTTTAAGGTGAGCTTTCGGATGACGAACGGTCGGCAAACTAGCGAATGAGTTTCAACGCAAATTTGGCAAAGAAAGGGGTAGGAATTTTTGTGTCAAAAATTCCTAACCTTAAGCAGACAAGAGCTACGCTCCTCGCTGGAGTTAAGCACACACGGGAATAAATTCTGCTATCCGTTTTACGAATTCTCCCCCTGCAATAACATAAAAGATTTTGCAAAACTCGAGCAGTTTACAAAAAAAGACTTGTAAAGCTTGCAAAATTGTAGTATACTTATATGTGCTTTAGAAATAGTAATTTTTAGAGTTAGAATATTTTTTGGGAGGATTGTATGGGTGCAAAAATTATAGACGGTTTTTCGATTGCGGCGGATGTTCGAGCGAATGTTGCCAAGCAAACCGAAAGTTTAAAGGCAAAGGGAATTACGCCGACCTTGGCGGTGGTCTTGGTGGGAAATGACCCTGCTTCGCAATCATATGTAAAAGGAAAAACAAAGGCTTTACACGAAGTTGGTATGGCGGATAAAACCTATCGTTTGGAGGAAAGTACGAGTCAGGAAGAGCTTTTAAGCTTGATTGCGAAGCTGAATGCGGACAAAAGCGTAAACGGTATTTTGGTGCAACTTCCTGTACCAAAGCAAATTGATCCGGATGCCGTCATTGAAGCTATTGATCCTGCAAAAGATGTTGACGGTTTTCATCCTATCAGTACAGGAAAACTTTTTTTAGGGCATAAAACTTTTCTTCCCTGTACGCCACACGGTGTTGTGCATTTGTTAAAGCTTCAGGGAGTTGAAACAAAGGGCAAGCACGCAGTTGTGGTTGGGCGTTCAAATATTGTGGGGAAACCTCTTTCGCTTTTGCTTTTGGCTAAGGATATGAATTGTACGGTAACGGTCTGCCACAGTGCTACAAAAAATTTAAGCGATATTACAAAGCAGGCGGATATTTTGGTGGCGGCGATAGGAAGTCCACAGTTTATAAAAGCCGATATGATTAAAAAAGGTGCTATTGTTATTGATGTTGGTGTAAACCGCATTCCTGATAGTTCTAAAAAATCAGGCTTTCGTTTGGTGGGTGATGTTGACTTTGAGCCTGCTTGCGAAGTTGCTTCAGCAATTACACCTGTGCCGCGTGGAGTGGGGCCTATGACAATTGCAATGTTAATGGAAAATACACTAATAGCGGCTCGCAGACAAAACGGTTTAGAGGATTAGCTTATTTTTAAGACTGAGCGTATGCGACAAGGATGGTAGAGGTGCGAGTTGCATTTTTCAAAATGCAACTCGCAGTACATAAACGCACGGCAATTTCCGTGCGTTTATACCGATAGCCTCGGACAGCCTGTTTTTTTGCGTCAACCAAATTTAAAGACGCAAAAAAGTCGCCCAAATACAAAAGAAAAAATTATGTTAAAAGATATTCAAGGTTCAGAGGACAATAGACGAATTGAGTTGGACAAGGCGGGCATTAAGGATTTGCATTATCCGATTGCCGTTTTGGACAAGGTAAATCGGGTGCAACATACGGCAGCGAAGGTGGAACTTTATGTGAATTTGCCGAAAGAGTTTAAGGGGACGCATATGAGCCGTTTTGTTGATGAGTTTAATGCACACGCTAAAAAGATTTCAATGAGGGAATATTTGAATATGCTGGAGGCGATTCGGTTGCGGCTGGATGCAACAACGGCGTACGGTGCTTTGCGTTTTCCCTATTTTATTGAAAAGGCAGCACCTGTGAGTAAGCAAAAAGCTGTGATGAATTACGAGTGCGAGTTTTCTGGGCGTGTCAGCGAGCAGGACAAGCATTTTACGGTTGTGGTAAAAGTGCCTGTGCAAACGCTTTGTCCGTGTTCGAAGGAAATCAGCAAATTTGGGGCGCATAATCAGCGAGCGGAAGTTTTGGTGCGATTGGAAATTGGTTCGTTTTTTTGGATTGAGGATTTAATTGAGTTGGTGGAAGAGGTGGCGTCTTCGCCTTTGTATTCGCTTTTAAAACGGGAGGACGAAAAATTTGTAACCGAGCATGCGTATTCCAATCCAAAGTTTGTGGAGGATACGGTTCGGGATATTTGTTTGTCTTTGCCTAAGCTTGGGGATTTTCCCTTTTGCGAGGTGGAAGTGGAGAGTTTCGAGAGTATTCATAATCATAATGCGTTTGCTAGTGCGACTGGGGTTTGTAAGGATGGGAGGTTTGTGCAGTAAATAAGTAAATAATGGAAAGAAGGTACTCATTCAAAGTGCTTATCGAATTTTAATGTACTCGATCCCAATAATTGTGTAGTTTATCATTTAATATACTTATGTTGACAAACTATTCTTTTGCAATGTATTTGGTTGAAAACATATATAGTATACTTGTAAGAATTCCATTTATAATAAAGCCTAAAACTGTTAAATGACAATTGTGTATACACAAAGAAAAAAGAGAGCAACATAATTACATCAGAGTAATTGCGTATAAAATAAAGATCTGTTTTTGTGAGCAAACGTGAAAAGCAAAAGGACACTAGCATTGAAAAAAACTTTACTTCAATCTCTCACATTTAAATTTTTAAAAAACAAAAACTATCTTCGCTAATCTGAAAAGTCATCGTCGTATGGACTTGCTGGTAGACTATCAATATAAGCTTGATCAAGACTCATATCATCGATTGATTTTTGCCAAGCTTTTCTTGCCTCTGTCCTACATTTAATTTGTGCAAAAATATAAGCATTTATATTTTCAGGAATATTTGTTAAGCACTCATACATTTTTTCGCGTATACAGGTGAATCGAAACCAATGTTCACTTGCAAACATTTCACCTTCCACCGTCCAGTCGATATAGTCATTTAAATCGAGCCCCAAATCATTTTGTATATCGATACTATCAAGTAGGTCTTCATTATAAGAAATAAGTTTTACAAAATACTGCACAGGTGTTGCGAAAATCATATCGCGTATTTGATAAAAGTAAACACATGCTGTTTTCAAAGGCGCATATTTCATATCAGCACAAAACTCGTAATTCCAACTATTGAACTGTGCATCAACATCTGCTTTGGAAATACCTTTTAGATTTTCTTTTTCATTTATTCCAATAAATAAGCCATCAGTAGTTTCAAAAACATCCCATTTATGATTACTAGAATTTTTATTATTTAATTTTAGCACTTGGAAATATTTGTGAAACTTTTCCCGAGATAAATTTTCCAGCAAGCTCTCCAAATTATTTTTTAAAAATTCTCTGAAGCCTCTTTGAAATGCTCGCACCTTTGCCTTGCTATGTTTAAATTCTTCAAGTGTCATATCTTATTCTAACATCATTTTTTGTTTATGATTATTTTTTTGCCAATTTAACTTTGAAGTACAACTAAGTATCCATTAAAAAACTCCACCGGCATTTTGTACTTCAACGATTTGATAAATCTATTATTGATTAAATTTACAATTTTGTCAAGCCTCAAAAGGCTGAAAGTTTGTGCAGAGGCTGTAGACTTGAATTGGAAAGTAGGGATTTTCAAAATTTCTTTTTCCCACACAAAATCCCCGCAAAATAAAACACCTGTGCAAATTTTACACTACCCTACTCCAACAATCTATTATTCAAGTGCAGTTTTAAACTTATCTAACTCTTTTTCTAAAAAATCTTTTAGGTCTGCAAAAAAATCCTTAGAAGCCCCTCTATACTCTGATATCAAAGTCTCGGATTTAGCAAAAATATTTTGCAAAAAATCCGAAGCCTCACTACCTTTTATCCCAATTAAGTTTTTACAGTCAAAGTAAATACCAACCTTCAACTGCTCCAAAAGCTTGCCTTTCTCCAATTTTTCCGCTGAAACATAACCTTCATAAAAACTTTGATAATCATACATTTTTTACCACCTTAACTAATTTATTTACAAATATTTTATTATTTAAATTATAAAACAAATTATTTGTAAATAAAAGACTCATAAGTCCGTTACTAAGCTTTTTTTATTTTTTTTCATCTAATAGAATATTAAATAATATGCTATTAGATAATAAATAGAAAAAAAATACATACTTGTCCACTTTTCAAAATTATAATATATATTACGAGTTAAAAAGTATTTTTTAATAAACCTATACAATAAGAATTAAAGACAAATTCTTATAATTTAATGCCCATTTTACACACCTTCACACAAATTAACAAAACAAAAAAAAGCCTAGTAGCTATCTACTTTCCTATTGAAAACAGTACCATACCCAGCTAACGTACCACTTTACTAAATCTTATTTATCATATTCATCTTTTTATCTTGTATTTTTAATATAGAGGTCGCTATATTATCAAAAGTGTCTGTGTGTGTGATTATAATAACGAGTTTTTCGTCTTTTAATTTATTAAACAAATTATATAAATTATTTACTGACGGAAGATTACATAGTGTAAAACGAAAACCATATTCTCATATTGGTTATGTTGGAAAAAAAGCTGATAAAAACGGCAATGTTAACGACAAAATAACTTTGTATATTCCACGCACAGAAATCAAAAAAATTACATTGCGTACAAACTTTGACCGTATAATAAAAGAAGCAACTATAATTGCAAAAACAAAAACGGGGCAAGAAATTACTCGCTATGAAATTACCGATAACGAAAAGTCTGAACTCGTAATTGATATGCCTGCTGAAAATGTAGGAGTTTTAGAACTTCATATAAAAAAACATACCCCGAATAAAAGAATTTGGCTTATTTCATTTTATCCGGGTTTTGAATTTTTTGTAGATGAAAAAGATATTATAAAAATAAAACATCAAAAGAAAAAAACTGAAAACAAACAAGGCAGTATTGGAAGACTTTATATAAATTCAATTGACCTTGAATTAAATAACATTACACGAATTTATGATGAACAAAATGCAGAAAGTCCCATTGCTGGATTTTTCAACTCAAACGCAATTGTGAATGTTGCGATTTTTTTAGAACATAAAAAACTGGAAAAAACATTCTCTTTAAAATTTGGAACATATTTTGTTACCGAAATAAAAACATCGGAAGAAAAACCAACTGTTAAAATAAAAGCTCAAGACTACATCGGATTAAATAAGGATATTTTTTTAAGTTTAGGAATTTTGGAAAATACAAACGCTTACGAATGTTTTGGAAAAATTGCACAGGCATTAAATATGTCTGCACATCTTGATAAAAATTTGTATAAGTATACTCTTTTACACCAACCGCATTGAAAACTTTTGTAAAACCCTTGCTCGACAAAAGCTCCGCAGCCTTAGCACTTTTTTTGCCGGTGTTGCAGATTGTAACAACGTTCTCATTCTTATACTTTTCAATTTCGCCTAAGCGACCTTCTAAATCTTCTACAGGAATATTAATTGCAAACTTCACATGCCCAGCGTTATATTCTTCTGCACCTCTAACATCAATAACCAAATACTTTTCATTTTCTTTTCGCGTCGCCCATAATCTTATCCAGGGTCGCACCGTCCATTGTCTGAACGCCCTTGTTACCACAGTTTAAAAAAAGGCTCACGAAAAAAACAAACAAGCCGAAATTTAAAAATTTCTTCATATAAAATCTCCTATTTCTTTCCGTATTATATAAATCTATAAAAAAATAGCAATAGGTAAACAAAACTTTTTTTTATTTTTTCGGGCGTGCCCTTAATTTGCCCCGGACAGTCGTCATTCTGATGGAGCATAACAACCGACCGTCATTCTGAGCGAAGCGAAGAATCTCATCACAGCAAATTAAGGTCGGGCTTTGCGGGGCTACGCTTTTCGCTCCGACCAAAACGCCGTCGAACTACCGCCGTCGTTTTGTTTTGCTTACGCGGTGTTGAAACACCGCTCGCAACCCCTACAATCCCTCACGCGCAACGCCCCCCACTAAAACGCCCCCGCGTTTCACTGTAAGGCATGAAAACCCGTCGGGCTTTGCGGGCAGTTGGGACAGTGCTTTGTTAAAAGCCTTTGCGACTGGCTGGGTCGAGCTTCATGCCCGCAATAAACACAGTGCAAGCCGTCGGATACAAGCACATGGTTTTTGCTTATGTCTTGTCGGGCAGCTTGGACCAAAACGGCTAATGGGTTTTTGGCTCGGGTTTTCTTTGCAGTCGTCACCACAGTATCGGCATTTCATAATTTGCTCTCATTAGTATTTATTTACAAGACAGAAAAATCCAGCACCGTAGCAAAAGATAGAGAAAATAATTTCTCTATCTTTTGCTACCGCACACTTACACAAAAATCAGGGCGTTGATTTCGGCGTATAAGTCGGTGAGGGATTTTAGGCTGGCTATCGCTCTGTCCTTAAACTCCTCGTCAAGAGAAAAACTTTCCAAAAGACCGTCGATTACCTCTTGCTCTTTTTCAACGAGTTTTATGTCGGCGAGGGCTAGTGCTACAACCTCGAAAAAAATAATGCGTAGTTCAGTTGGGGTGCTGATTTGCTTGATGCTAGAAACAGCTTTCTCAAAACTATTATTCGGCAAATATCGCACCTTCTCTAACTGCATTTCTGCCACGTAATCTTTAATGTACTGCTTTTCTTCTTCGGCAAGCACATTATCAACCTGTGCAACATGAATACAGATGTCCAAAAAAAGTTCTTTTTGTTCCCCAGAAAGTTTGTTTAAATACATAATTTTATCTCCTTAACTTAAAAAAATTTTTATTGCAAAACCAACATATCTTTGTCACCAAACATTTTTATTAGGTCATCGTCAAGTTTTTCGTACCTGTAACCTGTGAATGCTTTAGAACTAATTTGATTTGTTCCTTTGTTGAAACAAGTCAAAATCACTTCTTTTGTTTCTTCATTCTTTACAGCTACAGCCAACAAGTTTTTATCTTGCCGTAATTTTTCAATGATTTCAGGTTGTTTAAAAAACGTCACAATCATCTCCAAGGTCAAAACGTCTACTTGTTCATAGTGAAAAACTGTGCTAAAATCTTGTCGTTTTTTATTCATTAAAAACGCCACAAGAGCTATTAGCCCAATAACACCAATTACCAACAATACAATTTTCAAAATCATAAAATTCTCCTAAATCTTTATTGAAGGACTAACATATCCTTATCACCAAAATGAGCCTCAGTTTCAGCATCAAGTTCTTCAGCCTCTATACCTAAAGCATCTTCATCCATGTCTACAATTTGTGATGTGGCTTTATCAAAAAGACAATTAACAACATTATACTCTCCATTTTCGAGATTTTCTTTTACAGCAATTGCAAGCAAATCACGATCTTTTTGAAGCTTTTGCAATCTTGAAGGGTCTTTAAAAAATTTTACAATATTTCTTGTAAAGTTTAAAATACCTACAACAATTCTCTTAATATAATCCCATACTGCAAAAACTATATCAACAATTTTTGCAATTCCATCAGCAAGTAAATCTAACATATTTTATCTCCTTATTTTAATAGCAACATTGATTTGTTGCTAAACTGACTTTTTAAAGCATCATCAAGTTCTTTCGCAATAAAAATCTTGTGTTTTTCAGAACCATCAAGTAAAGGTTTATCGTCTTTTCCAAGAAAAAACAAATGATACTCACCCTTTGCTTCCGACTTTATTAAGCAAGCTGCCGAATGTTTTTCAGGGCGGACATTTATTTTTGCCCACTTCACAACACTTTCAAAAGTCAAAAGCTCTACTTCTTCCTCCTCAAGATTCCAAGCTGTTTTAAGTATAGTGCTAATTCCGCCCAAGTCCTTAATACGCTTTTTGAATTCCGAAATCTTATCCGAAAAATCCTTTAAGATTTTTGCAAGCTTTTCTTCAAAACTTTTCAACACGTCATCAGTACTGACACCGCTTGAACCGCTTTTTTCATTGCTTTCAGAAATACTTTCTTTTGCCATTTTTTCGATGGTCTCTTTAAATAGAGCATCATCATCCAACCAATCTTTAAAACTCATTTTTTTCCTCCTGAGCCGTTTGATTTTTATCTACAACATTAAAGTTTTTGTTTTCTAAATTTTCTTTAATATCCCCCGTTAGCTTTGCTTTTTTTTCTTCTCGTTTTCGTTTTTCCTCATCTCGTTTATTTTTATCCTCAGTAAAAACATCAATAAAAATTTCAGGGGTTATCATTTGGCTGTCCGAAGTAGCAGCCTTGATTAAAGAACTTAAAACAAGATTTTTAATTTCACGTGGTGCTAATCCTTCAGTTAAGTCGCCCAACTTATCCCAAAACTCGTTTTCTTTTTCAGGACGTTCAAAAGGAGCTTTTGAAGGAATATGCTTATCTATAATTTTTATACGCAAATCTTTATCAGGCAAATGAAACTGAATATGCTTCAAAATTCTGCTTTCAAAAGCTTTGTGCACGATATTCCTGCTGTTGATGTATAAAACGTTCATTTAAAAAATTTGCTTGAAAAAAAATGAATTTATTAGTATTTTATAAGAAACTGTAAATCAACATGTAGTTGATTACACAGAAGATATATAGCTATGTTGGATATATTTGCCGACACAAATAAATTAGGAGGCTAGATGATATGAAAGAATACAGAAAGACTTTTGACGATTACCAAAATAACAATGTTTATATCATGAAAACAGGTCCCGATACCATAAAAGTGGGGATATCAAATGATCCATCAAGACGTAGAAACGAATTGCAGACTGGGAATCCGTATGAGATTGAAATTGTGGAGTCTTTTAGGTCAGAGTTTAGCTCAGTTATTGAAGCTAGGTTTCAAAAAAAACATAAACAACACAATGTTAGTGGTGAGCATTTTCACATGTCACCAGACTATGCGAAAAAAAAGTTAAATGAGATTCTACACAATGTCTATGAGCATGTTTACTATTGGTCAAATGATGAGGGAGAGGTGTCGATTTTTAGTGATAGATCTTATTTTGATTTTGAAAATGAATAAATAATGCCATTAGTTGTTTTCGTGCAAGGTAGAGTGAAAACGTGCTACTTGTAGTGTAGCCCAAACTACTATTTTAGGAGGAAAAAGTGTATCCAATAAGAAGTGATAGTCATATAAAAGAACAACTTGGAATTAGTAAGCTAAAAAGCGAGCTTCCAGAGGAGTGGGTATTAAGAACAATGCAGGAGAGAGATTATGGACACGATGCTATTTTGCAGTTGACTCGCAGCCATACAGGCGAGGTCTTACCACTTTGCATCGGTTTTCAAATAAAATATCGCGAACAATTTGCTTCTTCTGTGGTAATAAAAACTTCAACCTATAATTATTTGTATACTGGAAATATTCCAAGCTTTATTTTTGTGACAAATGGGTTTCAGTCAAAAATATTTTGTGTAAGCAATTTACCTTTGAATTGTCGGGGAAAAACCTGTACCATTCCAGATCATTGCTTTTCTAAAATTAGTCACCAACAAGATTTAATCAACTATATTTGTTATCATTCATACTTATTCATTAACAAAGATAGACATAAGATTAATTTGTTGAAATTCTGCAACGACTTTGAAATGATATTCAATGCTTTAAGCGAAAATAATATCGAATATTTGTGGACGTATTATAAAAAAAACAAAAAAAGTATCCATCATGTATTAATTTATATTCAAAGAGGTGTCACCTGTTTAAGCGACCTTTTTAATATTGATATCAGTATTGAAAGATTGAAAACGCCATACGAAAAAAAAGATGTGTACATATTAATGCTACTTTTTTTAAACTCTATATATTTAGAAAGTGAAGGGGTTGGGGAAAAAATAGACCATTCAAAAAAGAGGAAATTGCAAGAAATGGTAATAAATTATAGATGTGAAACATTTCGGTCATTCGTAGGAGGCGTAGAAAGCTTATAAAAATTCATAAGATAAAATTTTATTTTCGTTATAAAATGGATGCAAACATCCTCGCAATGACCGAATGCCAGTCATGCAGAGCACAAACAGTTTGCCGAGTACTGTGGCGGTATAGACTAAAAAACCTATCCAAAAATCAAGGCGTTGATTTCGGCGTATAGGTCGGTGAGGGAGTTTAAATGACACGTAGCACGCTTACTCCTTAGCAATTTCTGTGATGTATTGCTTTTCGTGTGGGAGCAAAAGTTTGCGAACGAACTTGTCAGCTTTTAGTAAAACTTTACAAACCACCCCGACCACTTTTGTGTTTTGAAATCGGTCAGCAGCCAACATTAAACCATTCCAAAGTTTAGGCAAATGTTCAATAATAAATTTCACAAAGCTTTTAAAAAAATTGCCTATCTTTTCCCAAATTGTCGGCTCACGTTGCATAATAGCCCGATTAAGATCTTCGACTCTGTCTTCCAATAAATCACGATTAGCATTGTATGTATTCCTGATGCTAAAATTCAGCTCTTTGTTTTGCTCCCAGTTATTTATATCGTCGCCAATTTTTTCAATAGCCGATTGAATCGATTGATAGGTATGCGAATTATAAAGATCTTCTGCTGAGTATTTGTGCCATTCTACAAACAAAACCTTCTTTTTTTCGTCCAACATTTCGTAAAGGTCGTCAACTTTTTGGTCAAGCCTCGTAAAAGCTTTTTTTAAATAAGTTTCTTTTTCCATAAAATCTCCTCAAACCAAGTTTTATTAACTTACTCATTTAAAAATTTAACTATTCAATTTCGTCGTCATCTGTTGTGTATAGCCCAACATTCACCACCTTATAATCCCCACTATCTAAGGCTTTTTTAATGTGTGCTGAAAGCTCTGTCATTCTTGCTTTGTCCTCCATTTCTTTCCTGTTCCGAAACTTATCTAAGGCATCAGCCAGCATAGATATAGCCGTAGTAATCACTCCGGCGTCGTCCATCAAGCCCGCAACTGGTATCAAATCTGGAATTATGTCTAACGGCGAAACTAAATAAATCAACGCTCCAATGGCAACCGCCTTAGTTCCCCACGCAGTATCCTTGTCCTTTATCATAGCCCAAAGTTCCTGCACATCGTCCCATATTTTTTTAATGGGTCCGCGATTCATTCCGTCAAGTTTTCCTGCAATTTTCAAAACATCTTCTTCACTTGCATTTTGTGAATACTTACCAAAAAGAGCTTCCGCTTTTGCTCTTTTCTCATCTGTCATTTTTTCCATAAAATAATTTCTCCTTATTCACAAGTCCTTACCTGTGACGCAAATGTGTTTTCTTATAATTTACAATTCAATTTTTTTATCTGAATCAATTAATTTTCGTAGTTCACCTATATCGTTAAAAGGACTACTCGTAACCACCGTTGCCAAACCAGAAATTCCCATACTTATCAAATCTTTATCCCGCTCTTTTATACCTTTATCAATCACCTTAAAAAACTTTTTGTTAGCATCTCGTCGATCTGCAAAAACATAGTCGAAGATTTTATGATACAAAGTATATTTCTGTTCAATCTCTTCTAAGACACATTCACGAATTACATCAAGTCGTTTAATTTCTTTTTTGTATTCCAAAAGTTCGCTAAAAGCTTCCTTTATCTGCTCAGCTGAAAAAGATGTCGCGGCAAGAGCAGTTCCCGGCACATTAGTAGGTATAATTTTTGCCATAATCACCTCACACAATTTTAGTATCTACCAACTGCAAAACCGAGCTTGTGATATTCATCAAACTCTGTATTTCTGCAAGTTGCTTATCAGAAAAATTTTCTTGGTTTTTAATCGGATAAATTACATTACACGATATTTTATATGCTACTTGAAAGCCTTCAACTGCTTTTGAAATGCTTTTGATAAGTTCATTTGCACGTTTTTTCATAGTAGACAAAGCAAGAATATTTTTTTCCACAGCTTCAATATACTCAAGTAGCTTATTTTCCTCTTTTTTGATTTCCTTTATTTTTTTATTTGCACTCAAATGAGAAAAAAGCCCCATAACCGCTAATGCGGGTACAGCCACCAAACCACCCAACAAGGCAGTTCCAGCGGCCATGCCACCGCCTCCAGCAGCCAAACTTCCACCACCTAACCAAGCAAGCGTGGCTTTTGTTGCCGCCACCCCTGAAAGCGACGCAATTGCAGTTCCCGTTGAAGCTGTTCCAATAGTCCCAGCCAAAGCCCAAGCCCCCAAAGCTGTGCTCACGCCAGTTGCTACACCTTTTGTAGCATTAATCGCCTGTTCGCCTAAGCCGATACTTTCGTCTATTTGCTTGATAGAATAATGATTATCGCTAGCAAGATTGTCTTCCAACAAAACTCTGTCTTTCACAGAAAGGGATTTTGTAATTTTTTGTATTTTTTTCACTTCAAGTATGGCTTTTTTCTTTACCATTATCAGTTCCTCAAATAAAAGATTTACATTTTCCCTAAGTTTCTCCTGCTTTTCCATTTTTTGCGTCAGTTTATTAGCAGTCGTTTGATACTGTGCTTGTGCTTTTTCGATTTTGCCCGAAGCCCCAAACGAAAGCACATTCATCAGTCCTTCCTTAAATCCCATAAAATCCTCCTAATCAAGTCCCCTTGATTTTTCTCTTGCATTTTCTTTTAACCTCTTGCAAGATTCATAATTCAAATTATAGTAATCTTCCTTGCTCATCCTATCCTTAAAATAAGCCTCAAAAGATTCATCCACTCTACACAATAAGGGTCTATCCTTATAAATCGTACACATATTCCCACTTAAATATTTACATACGCCATCTCCTCTATCCAAACTTTTATAAACTTTCGATTTATCCAAATGTCTACAACATTCACCACAAGCACTACATTTAAACATCAAATAAATCCCATAACTTTTTTTCATATTTTTATACCCATCATACCACCAAGCACACACACCGCACACTCTTACAACTTGGACATCTCACCTGCTCCTGCAGCAGCCCCCGCAAAAGCCCCGTCGCCCGCTCCAATTCAAAATCCCGCCCACACTTCAAACACCTATACGGCACAGTCGCTCCAGGTTGCGGTGGCACAAATCCACTTTTCATAACCTTTTCTCCTAGTAATTTTAATATATCACAACCACTCCGACAAATAACGTCGGTGATGAAAAAAAAGTGCAAAAATGTTTGTTTTAGATTTAATAGATAAAAGAATTTTTGATAAAGAAAAGTTTTTATTATTTTACAAATTGCGGAACATACATATATACATACATATATACATACATATATACATACATATATACATACATATATACATACATATATACATACATATATACATACATACATATATACATACATATATACATACATACATATATACATACATACATACATACATACATACATACATACATACTGCCACGTTGTTTCTTTAAGTTTACATTAGGGCAAAAAGTCCTGTTCATAGACATATATTTTATGGAAAATTTTGCTTTCGTCAAGGGGTTGATGTGAAAAAGTTTTTCTTTTTTTTTGGTATCTCATACTATTGTCATAGCGAGGAATTTTGTTTCCTTTTAATGTGTGCGTGCGTTGCAAGCCTAAACTTAAGAAAGCCACCTCTCAGCACATAAGCTGGGAATGTTATTTTAGGTTGCTTAAGGTTATATCAATTCATAAATAAGGTTTCAACAAAAATATTGCTTTCAAGAAGAAACGCGTCCCCAACTTTTTTAAAACTGCTATTACAGTCATTCTCGATTTTTTTTATTGCTTTTTTAAAGTATTGATAATCTATTTCACAAGCTGTTAAATCAAACCCACACTGATAACAAGCTATCGCTATTGTTCCACTACCTAGATGTGTGTCTAATATTTTATCATTCGGCTTTGCATACATTTTTAAAAGCCATTCATACAATTCGACAGGCTTTTGAGTAGGATGTATTTTATTTCTATTTTTTCGCACACTGAATTCAAAAATTTTAGAAGGCTTATCAAAAGATGTCCATGCCATTTCTGCCATTGAAAAATTGTTCAAATTTTCTAAAGATTTTTCCACTAAAATTTGGAGTGATCCACGCCTTGAACTTTACGATTTAATAGCTTTTAAAAGCTTACGAGGATACGGATTTACACAAGGAATAATTGATGAAATAGAATATAAATATAAAGGCTATTTAACGCAAAAACTTAAAATAAAACAAACAACAAAACACAATAGGGATTGCAGAATGTGGTGTGGTTATGTTTTAGACGACCGCCCTGTTTTAGCCAAGACCTTTTTGAAATATGCTTAAAATTTAGGAGATTATAAGATGAAAAAACTTTTAAACGCTGATCCATTTATGGAAAATCACGACAACAAAGTCGAAGATGAACTTTTAACAAATGTTTTACCGAATGTTGAATATTATTTAGACCATTCAATTTATTTTGGTGAATCGCTTGAAATTTATCGCGACAAAGAAAAAACAGAAGCACTGATACTCGAAAGAGATTATACTTTTGCAGTTATGGACACGATTGCTACCGAGCAATCAAATAAAGACTGTTATCGTGCAGTTATCTTTTTTGCTGAGTTTGACAAAGTATATTTATTTTATCACTCATATGGGGATATTGTTTGTGCAGACACTTTTAATGATTTTCTAACAACACAAGAATCAAATAAAAAAGAAATTGAAACAACCAAAATCTTTGCAAAAAACTTAAAAACAAGTTTTGACGAACACGAAAAAAACACAAAAGCACACGGAGCAATAGAATCTCCCGAGCCTGCGTCAATTGCACTACGAACATCTAACGGAACTCTTAAAGGAGCAAATCCGAAAGAAAGTAATGACCTTACAACTTTGGAAACTTTAGAATCAAAATTACAAAGCCAAAAAGTACAAATTGACCAAGAGCAAAGAACTGCTCGAAATGAACTTATAACTCGTTTTCAAGCGTTTGAGCCAGCAATTGAAAAATACGAAGCTGACCCGGAAGGTAGTCTAGATGGAAATGCTCCTGATTATGAAACGCAGCTTGAAAAACTTTTAGAACAACATGTTGAAAAGCCACAAGCTTTTTATAACGCAATTCGCAATAAAAACGGGAGTATTACAGTTCCTGTTGCAAAAAATGAAAATGAGGCGATAAATAAAGAACAGTTGGAAAAATACACGGATAATAAACTTGTAGAATATTACAAAAAAAGCGAAGTTGACGAAAAGCTAGGTAAAATACCAACTAGTGGAGGTGGGCAGGTTTATGATTTTGATATAGTAACAGGTTATGAAACTAACGATACTGTTTTTATAGATGGTAAAAGAAAACCGGTAATACGATTATGTATACAAAAGGAAAATGTAACCAATAATTTTTATATTAACACAAAAGAAATCGGCATCATAGAACATATAATGAAAATAAGTGGAACTGTTACTGGAACTAATGGATATATATTAAGTGCAGAAAATGCCGTAAGCTGTTATGTAGATAGAGATAATGAAATATTATGGTTTGTATTTGAGAAACAAGGAGTAAAATATAACACAGCTTTGATTATCGATTTTATAACCGAATATATTTACTAACAGTACCTCCTCTTTCAAGATCCCAAAGTAAATAATTTTTATATAAAGTAATTTTTACATTATATGTTTGGCGAGGAAGTGGGGGGGGAGTTGATAAGTTAATTCTATTTTTTCATCACTGATAATTTTGTAAGAACCATCAGTAGTTCCTTTCGCACCTATGTATTTATAGTCAGCAGTGAACTCAATCGCCTCAGAACTATTTTCTCGAGACCACCTACCCGCGAGATTTTCAACAGTCAACGGGAGAGGTTTTTCGGCAACGGTGTTTTCAGTCGAAGAAGAGGATGGTGTTTCCTTTGTAGTGGTTTGAGAATCTTTTGCCTGTGGGCAACCAAAAATAAAGATACATAAAAATAACAAAAATACAGGTAAAAACTTTTTCATTAAAAACTCCTTAAGCCTAATAATTATACAAGATATTGAACATAGTATCAAGATGTAACATACTGTAAGCAATATAAAAAAATGCTATTATTGGATAAACTAGTGTTTTCTTACCGTTTATTTACTTGTACAAACTTCTCATTATTTTGTATAATTTTATGTGCAAATAGGGTTATAAACTATACGCTTTTTGGGCGTGCCGCTTTTTTAGCTCACGCTAAAAAACCGTCGGGCTTTTGTGCGTATCTTTTTTGCACCAAACTCAAAAGCAAAAAAGGATACTTACGGCAATCCCTCACGCGAGGCTCCATCTGTCGTCTATCGACGACGGCATATTGCTCAAAAGCAGTCAGTGAATTTTTCCTTGTAAAAAATCTATCAAGGTTTGTAGGAATATTCCCGCTGAGACATAGATACCGGGACCGAGGTACTTCTCTTTTTTTTTTTCGCCAAAGTAGCACATGATAGAATGCTTCATAGTGTTTACGGTTTTGAGTATCGGAGGCGTATATTCTTTGCTCCAATGTTTCCAAAACTTTTTTCGGCTTCCAGCTGCAACGTTCCCGTATCCCTAAAGAATTTATTTCTCCAAGCTTT
>JARGFC010000044.1:0-88533 GCA_038397925.1 Treponemataceae bacterium | reverse complement strand
TTAAATTACACAACTCTCAAACATATGGTAGAAAGCACGCTTATAAATGCAGGTTTTGTACCTCTCTTAAATTACACAACTCTCAAACGAAGTGGGCAGACAGAAATATAAACAACTGGTTTTGTACCTCTCTTAAATTACACAACTCTCAAACCGTTGTACTTTTCGGTCATCCCTGCATATTTGTTTTGTACCTCTCTTAAATTACACAACTCTCAAACGTGCGATTCCGCTACGACCCCGGTAACTGGGTTTTGTACCTCTCTTAAATTACACAACTCTCAAACTCGTCCGGTTGTAGATTTCCACCAGCGTCTGTTTTGTACCTCTCTTAAATTACACAACTCTCAAACATTTACAACCTACATCCAACGGATATAAGCGTTTTGTACCTCTCTTAAATTACACAACTCTCAAACCGACCGAATACTCAATACAATACATAGTTGGTTTTGTACCTCTCTTAAATTACACAACTCTCAAACATAATCCCTGCCATTCAGATGGTCTCATTTGTTTTGTACCTCTCTTAAATTACACAACTCTCAAACCTAGAGTGGCGCCTAAGAGCAACGCACGAAGTTTTGTACCTCTCTTAAATTACACAACTCTCAAACCTATTCTGGTGCGTTTGTATAGTCGCTCTTGTTTTGTACCTCTCTTAAATTACACAACTCTCAAACACGGAGACACACTACTTGGCAGTATAGTTGGTTTTGTACCTCTCTTAAATTACACAACTCTCAAACCCAGTTACCGGAGTGGTGGGGGGCTCACACGTTTTGTACCTCTCTTAAATTACACAACTCTCAAACCCGGAGTTGCAGCGCTTGGAGCTTCGCTTTGTTTTGTACCTCTCTTAAATTACACAACTCTCAAACATGCGGAAACGGATGAAGACTATCTTGCCCGTTTTGTACCTCTCTTAAATTACACAACTCTCAAACGCTACAAGCGTTTTGTGATGGAAACAAAAGGTTTTGTACCTCTCTTAAATTACACAACTCTCAAACTAGCAACAGGCAACTATCAAAATCAACTCAAGTTTTGTACCTCTCTTAAATTACACAACTCTCAAACCAAAATCAAATCTTGTTTCTCTCGTTAAAGGTTTTGTACCTCTCTTAAATTACACAACTCTCAAACGCGTTATGCAAGCTGTACAAAATCAAATTCGTTTTGTACCTCTCTTAAATTACACAACTCTCAAACAATATCGCACAACAACTAATAAAGTTACGGGTTTTGTACCTCTCTTAAATTACACAACTCTCAAACATTAAGGCCATCAGCCAACCAAAACTTAGCGTTTTGTACCTCTCTTAAATTACACAACTCTCAAACAGCAAGCAATGTATAAACACGGAATAAAAAGTTTTGTACCTCTCTTAAATTACACAACTCTCAAACCGCCTTCGCCGGTGAGAAGCCAGTTAATGTGTTTTGTACCTCTCTTAAATTACACAACTCTCAAACAAATGGAGCTTAAACCTAACGAAATTGCAAGTTTTGTACCTCTCTTAAATTACACAACTCTCAAACGTATACGTTCGCAGGTTTAATGAATAGTAAGTTTTGTACCTCTCTTAAATTACACAACTCTCAAACCTACTATTGTACCTACTAATCCTAATGCTCGTTTTGTACCTCTCTTAAATTACACAACTCTCAAACTACACTTTTATCTAATAGGTTGTATTGTAAGTTTTGTACCTCTCTTAAATTACACAACTCTCAAACCTCTCAGCCTCCACTCAAGCATCCGTTTGCGTTTTGTACCTCTCTTAAATTACACAACTCTCAAACCAAGTATAGGCGCTAACTTTGCAAGCGGTAGTTTTGTACCTCTCTTAAATTACACAACTCTCAAACCGCAACTTATACAAATGAACTTTATTGTCTGTTTTGTACCTCTCTTAAATTACACAACTCTCAAACCTCAATTTCGGAATTTAGATATGAGGTTGAAAATAATTGTGTTAAATTTAATTGAAGTATTAGGTTATCTCTCATAAAAAAATTATAGCATAAAATAAAATATTGTACAAGAGTTGTGTTTAGTAGAAAAGTTTTAGCAGTTTAAGCCAAGTGCAAGGTACATTGAGTGTTGTGGCGAATGTTTCAACATTCGACGCAAAATAAATTTTTGGCGATATTTTAGCCAAAAATTTAGTCGGAGCGATAGCGTAGCACGAAATACACCGACCTTTTAATTTTATGTTAGTAAAATTAAAAGGATGCACCCAAATAAAAAAAACTAAAATATTTCGCAGAGGTCTGTGTCGATGACATAATGTTTTTCACAAAGATGCAAAGGCTCGGTGTAGGTGGATTCGAAAAGAAGGATGTGGAATTTGTGGTATTGCATAATTTTGTAAAGTTCGGCAATTTCGTTGTAGGAAAGGAATTGTTTTAAGTTGATGAAGGCAAAATATTCGGTGGCGTTGAGTTGCTGGGAGACTTCGATAAAGTAGATTATTTTTTCAAGGAGGCTGGAGAATTCGTCGTCGATTTTAAGTTCGGTGGTTTTGAAAAGAGAGGTGATGTCAAATTCGTCATTGTAGGTAAGTGGAATTTCGTAGTTGAGGAAAAGGTCGTCGAGATAGTTTAAAATTTCGGCTTTTAGTTTTGCAGTTTCTAAATAGTTGAATTCGTTTTGTGATATATCTTTTATTTCGGTATAAATTTTGTTTAAGTTTTTGCGAGAGTTAACTTGGAGGTCAAAGGGATTGACGGTGATAGAAAATGTTTTTGCAATTTCGAGTTCGCGATTTTTATCGGATAAAATAAATTCGCCTTCTTCGCCTTCGACTTGTAAAATAAATTCGTGGATTATTTTTGTAAAATATTTTCTGTTTTCGATTGTAATTACATTTACAATATTTTCAGTAAAAATAATTTGTCCACTTAAATTTGGATGTACAAGTTTCATAAAACAATTATCCTTTTATCATTTTGCAAATATTCGTTTTTATTTTCTCCTGTTATAATTTCAATTTTCGAATATTGTTTTTCTGTGACTGTTAATACTTCAACTAGACCAGTCGGAGGTTTGTTTTTTTTAAGATTGGACACAACGGTTTTTTGTGCAGTTAAGTTCAAAACTATTTTTGAGTAAACAGATTTTTGCATCATAACAAATCCGTTTTTAATTAAGTATCTACGAAAGTCTCGATAGTTAGATTTTTCTTTTCGAGTGAGCATTGGCAAATCAAAAAAAACTAAAACTCTCATATATCTAAAGCTCATATTTGTAAAACCTAATTTTAGAAACATCAGATTCATTCAAAGCATCAAAAATACTTTTTGAATAAATTCGAATTGCATTGGGTAAATATTGTTTTGTGTTATTGATAAAAATTTGTTTTTCTAAAAGGCTGACCATCTTATGTTTTTCTTCTGTGTCAAATTTTTCAGGCTTCATTTTTATTGTATGAAGATCGACGAGTGGACGAAATGGTTCCATTATATCACAAGCAAAGTTAAAATGATTGAATTGATTTTCGTGTCCTATTCCAAGTTGGGTAAGATAACCGTTTGCTGTGATTTCGCGACTAAAGGCTGAAAGTAAAATCGCATAACCGTAATTTAGTGCAGCGTTTATTGCGATGTCTGCATTACGAGAAAACTGTTTGCCAAACAATGCGTTGAAGTAAACTTTTGCGGCGTGTCCTTCGCGGTTTGTTTTATCGTTTAATTCTATTTCGTCAATGTATTGTTTTAAAAGTTTATGTTGTTCGAGGTTTTGTTTTTCGAGAACAAAGGCTTGCTGTTTTATTTTTTCGGCTAGAATGCGAGTCCAAACTTCAGTTTTTATTTTCGGTTTCCAGTTTATTTGTTTTTTGATTTTATCACTTGTATCGTGGCTTCCATAAAATGGCATTAGTTCTGCTGAGGGTAACCTTTTTTCATCGCAAAAAATAATTTTTACTTTTTGTTTGATTAGTTCGTTAAGGAGAAATGCTGTTAAAGATACGGCTGTCGTTTCAATGATAAGCGTAGAAATATCACCTATAAAAATTTTTGTTGTTGTGTCGGCAGAACGAACAACTAAATGGTTCAGATGAAAATCCAGTTTTGCTCTTTTAGTAATAACAACCGTTTTCCAGCCCATACTTGTCTCCTTATATTTTGGGTATCGGCTTTTTGAGTTAAACAAGTAGAATAAAAAACTAAAGTTTGTTAAACAGTTATGTTTAAGTTGATTTTTCATTTTTAGTAATGATATCAATATTTCTCACAATTAATAAAACACTTTGGCTATTTGCTTGCTGTTCATAACATTAACTATAACAATCTCTTAATACGCAACTTGTTTAGCTAAATCAAACATCGTATCAAAAGCGTATTTAGCTACCTCACCATAAACTATTAGTTCATAAATAGTTTTAATAGTTTATGGATAAGCCCAGATTTTATTTAAAAATCTCGCCAAAAATAACAAAAAAGGACGAAGTATTGAGCAGCGTGCTGAAAAAATAAATAACAGAAAAGAATTTGGACATTGGGAAATGGATTTAGTGGTAGGCAAAGGAAAAAGCTGTTTACAGGTTCTTACAGAAAGAATGACCAGAAAAGAAATAATATTCAAGATTCCTGACAAAACACAAGCAAGCGTTATGAAAAACATTGATAAGCTAGAAATACAATGTGGTGAAAGATTTGGAAAAATATTCAAAAGCTTAACAATGGATAATGGAATAGAATTTTTAGACCAAGACGGACTTGAAGCTTCTTGTTTATATGAAGGTAAAAAAAGACTGACTTGTTATTATGCCCACCCGTACAGTTCGTGGGAAAGAGGTAGTAATGAAAATAATAATAGACTGATTCGACGGTTCATACCAAAAGGAGCGAATATAAGCAATTATAGCAATGAACAAATAAAGCAAATACAAAACTGGATGAATAATTACCCTCGCCGAATATTTGATTATAAAACAGCCAATGAAATGTACGATTTGCTTTTATAAAAATACAGTTTTTGGGCAATACCTCTTGCAATTTATAATCATCTCTAAAATATCAACGTAAATCTTGACAAAAAATGTAAAATTTGATATCATTTAATGCTGAAAGCTATCGGATTTATTTGATGTCGAGTTTGGATTGGATAAGTTAAATGAAATAAGCGGTTTGCTTTAAAAGCTAAACAAAATGATTGATTGAGGAATGTTTGGACTAATTTTAAATAAAATTTTTGAAAAAAGAAAAAAGTATTAGTTTAATTTTATACTTTTTTTGGCAATGTAAAAAATTTAAAGTTTAGGAGAATTAAAGTACAATGATAAATATGCTCATTCAAAAAAAGCGGGACGAGTGGCTGGCTTCAGATAGCTGTCAAGTAAAAGACCTTATTTCGTATATGGTAAAAAAAGGTTTTTTGCGGGATGCACAAATTGAAGCGATTAAAACTTATTTATTTTTAAAAATTGCACACAATGGACAAAGCCTAAGCGAACTTTTTTCTAAAGGTGCTTTTTCTTCGCTCAATGTTTCGGAGCTGCCCCTTGCGGAAAGTGTAAAGAAAAGTTTGCTTGCTGACACGGCTCTTTTAATGCTGTATGAATTTGCAAGCTTAAATATGGAAAGCGGTGTGCTATCCGATAAAATTATTAAAGCAATTCAAAAAAATCCTAAGGCAATCAAAGCTACACAATTTTGGAGCGAGTATTTTTACAACACGGTTTACACCGACTATCTTTTTTCGCTTCCGATGGGGGCAGGAAAAACTTACTTGATGGCGGCTTTTATTTACGTGGATTTATATTTTGCTCTTAACGAACCTAAAAACAAAGCTTTTGCACACAACTTTATTATTATGGCGCCGTCGGGCTTAAAGTCCTCAGTGGTGCCAAGCCTACGTACGATTCAAGAATTTGAGCCGAGCTGTCTTATACCAGAGCCAGCCGCCACCGAGCTAAAAAAACTAATACGCTTTGAAGTTTTAGACGAGCAAGCAAGTAGCAAACGTTCTAACCGTGTGCGTAACCCGAATGTGCAAAAGATAGCTTTGCATCAGCCATTTGAAAGGCTTTTTGGATTGGTAGCGGTAAGCAATGCTGAAAAAGTAATCCTTGACCGCATTACGATAGAGTCGGGGCAGCCACAGCTTTTTGAAGATAGCGATGAGCAAAAAGACAGGCAGGCAAACGAGCTACGAAACTTGCTGGGGAAAATTCCGCGTTTAAGTGTTTTTGTAGATGAGGTTCATCACGCGGCTACAAACGATATAAAACTTCGGGCGGTGATAAATAAATGGGCGTCGGGAAATAATTTTCATTCGGTGATTAGTTTTACTGGCACGCCGTACCTTGCAAAAAAAGAAAAGTTTTCCGTGAATGAAACATTAGAATTAGCTATGCAAGAAATAACAAATGTTGTGTATTATTATCCGCTTACAAAGGGCATAGGGAATTTTTTGAAAGTGCCAAAGGTACAAGTTTCTACTGACCGCAATCGCTTACATATTATAGCAGACGGCACGCGGGAATTTCTTGAAAAATATGGCAAAACCGTATACGTGGATGGCACAGTCGCAAAGCTTGCAATTTACTGCACGAATATTAGCACTTTAGAAAAGGAAGTTTTTCCCTTGGTGGAAAAAATCGCTCTTGAATATGGGCTAAACCCACAGGAGCATATTTTAAAATATTATCGCAGTAATAAAGAATACTCCTTGCCTGCGGAAAACGAAGCGAAGTTTGCAGCCCTAGACCAGGCTTTTTCAAAGGTGAGAATTGTGCTTCTTGTGCAAATAGGAAAAGAAGGCTGGGATTGCCGTTCGCTTACCGGTGTGATTTTATCGCAGGTTGGAGATTCGCCTAAAAATATGGTTTTGCAAACTTCGTGCCGCTGCCTTCGCCAAGTAGAAAAAAACAAACAAGAAACCGCCCTTATTGTATTAAATGACGGCAATGCAAAAATCTTAAACGAACAGCTGCAAAAGCAGTACAAAACTAACATTGAGGAATTTCAGCAAATTGCTCCGTCGGATATAAAAACATTAAAACGATACAACCGCATGCAACACTTAAAAATACCCGCCTTTGATTTTTATCAGCTTATGGTGGAATACCGCACTGTCATAAGCGAAAAACCTCTTGACATAAAAGCCTCCCTTTTTTCGGCAAGTGAAAAAGCAAAAGTTGATGAAGTACTTACTTGGACTGAAGATTTTACGGGTGAGCGTTCTGAAATTGATGTGTTAAAAAAAGAGCGTGGGGAAAAGCCTTTTTCGTATTGCGATTTTATAAAAGATATTTATAAAAGTAGTTTTGCAAGGCTTCATTCAAATACACTTTTGCCATTTAAAAAAGAATTAAAAAATATTTATGAAAAAATAAGTTTTGAAAAAGAATGTGTGTATTATCTTTCGTCTAGCTATGATTATGATAAGCTTTTAGATGCGATACGCAAAAGTTTTATTCCCGAACGCTTTATCGAAAAAAAAGAGGAGTTTATACAAGGCAAAACTACACTGCTTGACCTGGTGCGTTTTACGCCGGAAATAAAAACCACACATGCGAATAAATTTACGCCGACGCAAGAGCTTTGCGAAAAAATTATTTTACACGATAAAGGCGAACTAAAGCTGACGGCAGAAATAAAAAAGCTCGTAGAAGGCTTAAAAAAAAGCGGGCAGGAGGAAATGGCAAAAGATTTAGTGGCACAATATTCTGTTTCGCAAGATGTGGATTTTACGTATCATTACTTGCCGTATAAAATGGATAGCAATTTTGAAAAAGAGTTTTTAGATGAAGTGGTCAAGCTGGATATTTTTCAAAAAGAAAAATTAGAAATTTATTACAACGGAGATGACGATTTAACCGAGTTTAAAATTCGCTGCTATAAAAAAGATGCTGGCTTCCAGTACATTGGAACATATACGCCTGACTTTTTAATAATAAAACGAGATATAAAAAGCAATATTTACAAAGCTTTGATTGTAGAAACGAAGGGGTCTCTTTATGCACACGACCCTGCCTTTCAAAACAAACGCTCCTTTGTAGAAAAAATTTTTTGCACCGAAAACAACGCACGCTATCAATATAAACGTTTTGAGTATTTGTATTTAGAAGATAGCTTAACAGAAACTGAACGAATAAGCGAAGTTATAAAAACAATAAAAACTTTTTTTAAGGAGAAATAAAATGCCAAAAAAATATGTGCCGTATTTTCCTGAAAGTGTAGAAGGTCAAGCTTTATTAAACAATTTTACGCGAAGCTTAAAATACAGTGGCGACGGCGAAGTCTTTAATGCATTGCGCCGAGGAATGCCTTATTATGATCTTGAAAAAATAGAGCAAGTTGGTGCCTCTGAAAATGAAAACATGGTTATTCGTGGAGAATGTCTATCTACCTGTGCCTATATGAAAGAACACGGAATAGAAGCAGATTTGGTTTACATAGACCCTCCATTTGCGAGCGGTGCTGATTACGCAAAGCAGGTTTACATTCGTCGCAATCCTAAAGTAGCCGATGCTATTGAAAAAGCAGAGCAGGAACTGAAAGACAAGGCAAAAGAATTAGCTGATATCGGCGAGGAAGTCGATATGACCGATGAATTCCGTAGCTTTGAAGAAAAGATGTATGGCGACATTTGGGATAAGGAAAGGTATCTTAACTGGATGTTTGAGAATCTGGTTGCCATTAAATCTGTTATGAGTGAGACGGCCAGCATTTACGTTCATCTGGACTGGCATATTGGTCATTACGTAAAAATCCTAATGGATGAGATCTTTGGAGAGGATAATTTCTGCAATGAAATAGTCTGGTCCTATAGAACTCAAGGTATTGCGAAGGACAGGTGGCCTAAAAAACATGACACCTTACTATATTATTCGAAAACACAAAATTTCATTTTTAACCCTGAAAAGGAAGATGTTATTTATAAAAAAGCTTTTATAGGGACTTTTAAAGATGATCCAGATATGACCCAGCTAACCGCAAAGGATAGGCAAGACATCATTAATTCTCTAGACAATCATAAACCCTTAAATGATAAATACAAAGAATTGTTATTTTCCAGACATTACGCAAATGTATTCGTAAGAGATGTATGGGATTGTGATTCAACAAAACCAATTATCAGTGGTGCTAAGGAATATCTAGGTTATATAACCCAAAAGCCCGAAGGGCTTCTTGAACGTATCATAAAAGCATCATCTGATGAAGGGATGCTGGTTTGTGACTTTTTTGGCGGTAGTGGCGTTACTGCGGCGGTGGCGGCAAAGCTCAAACGCAAGTTTATTTCTTGCGACATTGGCTTAAATAGTGTGCAAACTATGCGCGACAGATTGTACAAAGACGGGGCTTCATTTTCGGTGTACGAAATACAAGACGGCGTTTCACTTTTTAGAAACCCTGTTCAAACGATGGATAAACTTTATAGCTTAATTCCTGGATTGAAAAAAGATGAAAACTTAAGTGATTTTTGGGCCGGTTCTTTTACTCACTCCCGTTTGGGTCGCATTCCTGTCTTTGTGCCGAACCTCATGGATAGCTCAGCGAAAATCCTTGATTTACCTGCGATGAATGAAATTGTCCATCTTCATCTTCCCGACCTGCCACCTTCAACGAAGAAAGTTGTCCTTTATTACATTGACCTCGTCGATGAGAACGAAATAAGTAAGTTCATTCACAATGAAAATCCAACGATGATAGAAGTAGAGCTAAGGGATCTGAAAGCAGTTTTGTCGGATGTGGTTATTAATGATGAGGTCGAGTGGTCCGTAGAGAGAGACTCAAGTACCTTATTACAAGAATATGTTGTCCAAATAGACCGTTTTATAAGCGACCGCGTTTTAGGAAAAATTGACGAATACAACCAACGTTCATTTTTACAAAGTTCTAGCAAAAAAAAGTTTAAGCCCATTCAAATAAGCAAAACAGGCTTAGAGTGCATTGAGTATCTTTCTCTAGATTGTACTTCTGACACCGGTGAATGGCATTCCGATAGTGAAATAAAGATTGATAAAAATGGTCATATCACGGTGAATGGAAATAAAACAAAAGATTTTTGGGACGGTACAATCAAAGCTGAAAAAGAACCTTTGCGGCTAAAGATAAGAAATATTTGTGGGGATGAATCGGTGATTAGGCTAAATAAAGAGAAGTGATTTTTCAAAATCAAAAAACAATATTGCTCGTCTGTTTCCTTCGGCTGAGCATATTTCAAACTGATGATTAGATTATCACATAGAAGCGAAATTTTATTTTACGCATCTGCCACACACTATTAAGTAAAGCAAAGATTGAAAAAAGACACGAATTGACTTTTACTGAAAGGGATAAAATTCTTCAAAAATTACAAATTAGACACTTGAAAAAATTCTCTATTCAAATAGAGTATATAAGAGTATAGATTGAGGTGTTTTGTGAATAATTTATTGTCTTTTGCTTATAAATTGGAATGGGTATTATTAGACATTGTGCATAATAATCTCGATCACTCAATATAGAAAAACTTTTGAAAATTAAAAGTATAAATAACTACTTTATAAGGAAAGAAAAATGAAAATATTAAGTTCGTTTTTATATTCAATCAATCAAAAAAAGCACATTGCATCAGAAATATCTATTGAAAAAAATAAAGATATTTCGAATTATATTGATAACTTGATTGAGGAAATTAGTAATAACCCCAATAAGAAACAATTTAAAATAAGGGATAAAAATACACAAGTTATTTCCATTCTTCTTAAATCAATTGATTCTGGTAGCTTAGATCACGAAAATACTCAATCAATAGCCAATAGATTATTAACTAAAGAAAAGGAGCAACAAGAACTTGTTGATAAATTAAATATACAAATTAAGAAAGGTTCTTTGTGTATTTCTTTACTGGAAGAGAAAGATTATTACACTGGATTATTAGTTAAAGTTGACAGCAGTGATTTTCTTGATGAAAATGAAAGTATTAAAAAAAGTGGATTGCCATACGAAAATAAGTCTTTTAAGGAATGTGTAATTAAGATAAGAAAAGAAACGAAAGAAATAGAAAAGATTTATCTTTATGATAGGAACGGAAAGATTGCTGATTATTGGTCAAATAAATTTTTGGAGCTAGATGAGTTAATAACTGCAGAGGTAGCGACAAAAAAGTCTTTCAATATAATAAATAACATCTTAAAAAATTCTGTTAATAAACAATCTCCATCTGATTACGTTCTATTAAGAAATCAGTCTTTAGGTTATTTTAAAACTCAAACACATTTTAATATTGATGATTATTTTGAAAAAGTGTTTGGAGGTTATCTCCCTGAAAATGATAAGGTAAATGTAGAAATTATTAAACATTCAATACAAAAAAAATTACCAGATACAAGTTTTACTATAGTTCCAGCCGAAATAAAAAACAAAAAGATAAGTATGACTAAAAAAGTGAATGATATTGTTGAAATAAACATTAATGGATATGATGTAGAGATAAAAGATAAAATAAGGTCAAAAGAGATCGCTGGCAGACGAGTAATTGAAATTGAAGCAACTGATACCGAAACTTTTGACAGTTTCAATTGGAAATAGATCTAATGTCAAAATCAAAATTTATTATGGAAAATATTGTTAGCGAAAATAAAGATAAAGTAGTCTTTAAAAAAGAATTTTCTGTTAATAGTAACCTAGAAATTGAACTTAAAAAGTATGTTGGTTGTATACAAGAAATTATGTTACCTAATGAAAATTTAGTATTCAAAGTAATAGATACAGAAATAGATTCAAAGTTTGGTAAAAATAGCGATTTAGATTTTAAGGATGAAGTAGAACTGATTAAAAAAGTTGACTTATACAAAATCGAAGTAGAATTATCCATATATAAGAAAGATGGAAAAGCAATTCATGTTTTTGATTTAAATATATTTACAGATACCATTAATCAAATGAATATCGAAGAGCAACTTAAATATTTTCAAGAAATTTATGATAGAAAGATCGTTTATATTATATCTAGACTAACTAAAGTGGAAATGTATACCAATAGTTTTGCCATAATTGATTATGAAAACTATAGTAATTGTGGTTATATTATAAAGGATAATAATAGACTTGAAACTATAAGCTTTTTTAATCAAAACTGTAATTATATATCTAAATTAAATTTAAAATTAACTCCTTACGATATGATAATTTATAAGATATGTAAATGTAATGACAATATTTTGAAATTATTTGAAAGATTAAGCAATTGGCTATCAATGATATATATTTTGAATATTAGCGAGTATAAAAACGAATATCTTGAATTTAAAATATTTGGTTATAATACAAAGACTATTAAAATATATAAAGATACTGAAATTAAATCATCTGTATTGCCAGCAATTTTCAAATGGGCATACTCAAATTCATCTAGTATATCTGATAAATTAGGAATATTACGAAATGTAATTTCATTATTTTTACTAAATAATGAAATTACAGAAATAACTGATGCGGTATTAAATTCATGTAAATCAAATTACAATATATATTTAAAAGAGAATGTAGAAAAATATATAGAAATTAAAAATAATCAGCAAGTTATGCTAAACTCTATTATTGATGATATTAGCTCAACTGTTAATGTTTTTATTGAAAGATTTAAACAGAACTTATCAAATACAATAACGTTTTTTTTCTCAGTTTTTTTATTTAATTTGATTTCAACTGGAAAAATAAACAATATATTTACTAATGAAATTTCTGCACTTTCAGTTGCACTACTAATTATCTCATTTTTGTTTGGAATGATAAGTAATAAAGAATCAATGAGAGAGTTAAATATGTTAAAAAATAAATATGAGAGAAATAAAAAAAGTTATTTAGATATCATTGATGAGAATGATTTAAACAGAATACTAAATGACGATAAGTATTTTTTAGATGAAAAAAAGCAAGCTACTAAAAGATTAAAAGAATTTTATATATACTGGATAATTTCAATTACAATACTTCTTCTGGTAGTACTAAGTTGCAATAGTTTTGCGATAATTAAAATTCTTCTAGATAATGTTATAAAATTAATTAACTAGTAATATACTAAATGAACTTTTATTTTATGTAGAAAATAACTCCAGTTTTGCTCTTTTAGTAATAACAACCGTTTTCCAGCCCATACTTGTCTCCTTATATTTTGGGTATCGGCTTTTTGAGTTAAACAAGTAGAATAAAAAACTAAAGTTTGTTAAACAGTTATTAATTTATATTAAAATAGTTTTTAAATATCGGATAAATTTTATTTACACGCTATTTTAACAGTTTTCCTCATCACTTGAAATTATATTTTTTCGTCTTTCAAAAAGTCCTGTAACTGATTGTGAAATTAAAATACATTCTTTAATGTTAGCAAAATTTTTCCTAAATTTAGGTCTGCCTTCAGTAGCTTTCCCACCGATGATTTTTAAATCGAATGAACGTGCTGTTGCAAAAAATCTCAACATTTTTTGAAGTGCTTCCAGTTGTTCTTCTGTGTTTAATGCATTAAACTTTTCTATATACAATTTATTTCCTTCTATTTTTAATTCAGATAATTTTCCCATAGTTGAAGGATTCCTTCTATTTTTATAAATAGTGTTATTGTACTTATCAAGTAAAAAATCATAAACTTCTTTTGATTTTTTTCTCAATGTAGTTTCAAATTCTTTTTCTTCTATATTACCTTTGTCGTTTTGATTTAATAAATTTTTGTACACATAATTTACCATTGTAAAATCATCAAAAGCTTTGAGAGTTTCATTCTTTAATTTGTCTTGTTTTAATTTGTCTTGTAATGAATTAAATTGTATAATTCGTTTAAAAAACAAAGTCATATCCTTATCACAATAAAATTGTACTGCTGGTCTAATTGAAAAATCATCTCCATCTTTACCTGTTATGTGATAAAAGAATCCATCGATTTTTAAAAGTGAATTAACTTTTATTTTCGGAATTACAATTTTAAAATCGCTTGTGCCTAAAATTTTAGTTAAATATTTTTCTAAAGTGTTTTTGTTGATACTCTTTTTATCGTTGTTTAGTAAATAAAGCGGAACATTTTCCAAGCTACGAATAATCTTTTTTTTATTTTGGTATTTAACTAAAATATAATATGCAATTCCAATGCTGTCGTAACCACCATATTTTTCAATTTTAGATAATGCTCCTTTGGATTTAAGTGGCATCTGCCCGGAACCTTTTTTATGAATTGTTTGCTTAAACAATTCACCTGACTTGCAAGAAGCGTATCGAGTATAAAGTGGTGTTCGCCTATTTAGCATTTTCTTTACTGTTATAATACTTTTATCTTTGTCCCAAGCAAAAACACCATTACGCTCAACATCATTGTTAAAAAGTTTGAAATAGTTATAAGTTTTAATTTCTTCTTTTGCATAATTATCTTTTATAAAGTTAAAAGGATCTTTTGTAAATTTTGTATTGTAAACATTTCCTACAACAATATTTAAATATGCATCATGTGCATGGTGAGCATCATTTAGCTCACGGCATTTATATATGTCAAACTTTTGGCGAAAGGCACTAACATTTTGAGCTTTGACATAAACGATTTCGGACGATGGAAAAATATTTTTTATAAGTTTTGCAGCAACCTTAGTTGCGTGTCTTGTTTGAACTAATTGCCTTGCAATAAATTTCCCAACTTCTTCCGCACTTAGTGCATTCGTCCTTGTAAGCCGATTAAATTTTTCAGTTGTTATAAATGAGCTCTTGTATAAGCGGTTCCAAAAACCTATTTGCTTATTTTGAATTTCTTTATCAAGTGGATACCGATCTCCTTTATTTTGATTACATTTTGTATGAACTAAAACTATATTGTTAAAACTGTCATCCTTAATTTTTGATTGTGGATAAATATGGTCAACATCCCCTTCACCAAGCTCAAGTGATTCACCACAATACATACACTTTCCCGCTTGCAAATAATACAAATAAAGTTTATCGCTTCGAAAATCTAGGTTATTATATTTTGTAAAGCTGTATTCTTTTGAATTTTCTTTTTTTAATTTTAATACATCGTCTTTACAATTTTTATATAAGTCTTTCAGCTTTGCATAGCGAGATTTAGTTCTACCTTTTTTTTCATTTGAACCTCGTGCCATTTCAATAAATATTTTTTTAGGATCTTGCTTGGTTATGCTTTTGATTTCTTTTGCAACACAAAGTGTTCTCCAAATCATTCGTTTAACTGCTGGCGAAACAAAAAGAGGCTCAACTAAATTTTTATACGAAAGAGTAGTTTTATTTTTATCGGGTTTAGTATTTGCCTTGTTAAACTCTTCAATGGATTTTGAAAAATCATAATTATTACTCAAAAGTTCCATTAGGTTTAAATTATATTTACGCAGTGCAGTTATAATATTTATCTTATCTGTTTCACCTTTGAACGGAGAAGTAATTTCAGTTAAAAACTTTTTCGAAAATCTTCCCCAGCCTGTGAACTTTAAGTGTAAAACTTTTTCTAATTGTTGCTCTGATAAAAATCCGGGATAAGTTTTTGTAATTTTTTCTTTGAGCATCTTTTTACCTTCACCTTCATCGTAAACACTTATCCAAAAAATTATATTTTCTAACTTTTCTTTTACACTATCAGTTTCAATATCAATATCTGTTTTATCAAATATTTTTTTGAATTCAATATACGAAGTTAATGAACTTGTGCATTCAGTATCAACTCCTGTAATTAAAATATCATCATCTTTTTTACACTTGCCTTCATTTATTAAAAACTTTTGAATAGCTTTTTGAGTTACCTTTTTTTTGTTTTTGAAAACTTTGTTAAACAAATCTTTTTTTAATTGAACATTGTTCGCAAAAATTTCTATACCGTTTACTGAAACTTTTATATTGTTAATTTCGTTTAGCACTGTGTACTCAGAATATAAAAGTGAATTTTTTGGTAGAACTTTTTCGCTCGGTAAGTATGTACATTTATTTGTGCGACTTTGAATAAACGCTTCGGCAGTTTTATCTTCATCGACTATATCGAAAAAATTCCAAGGAGTTAATTTTTTATTTTCGGTATTTGGTTTTCGTACAACCCAACATCTTTCAGGAAATTTTTCTTTATGAGTTTCGTTTACAACGCCAATATAATACGGAGTTTTAAAAGTTAATAGTTTAATTATTTTTTCTTTTACAGTTAAATTTTTTTCATCTCGTTCTTTTAAAAATGGAAAATAATTTTCTGCATTATCTAAAATTTTTTTAAGCTCGGCTTTACGAAGTTGATAAGGAATTTCAGAATTCCTTTTGTTAACTTGCAATGGTAAAAAAGTATCTTTTTCTATTTCAGACATTATGTAATTATAAGTTTTATCGTTGATAGGGTTTTCTTTTTTTTCCAAAACTTTTTTTATAAGTTTATAAAGTTTTTCTTTATCACCTTTTGTATCTTTATTTAGTAAAACTTTTTTTCCAGAAGTTTTTCCCGACGCAACATAATCACAATAATTATATTCAGTATTTTTTGGAGGTTTTTCTTTAGAGGTTGCCTGCTCTTGTGGTTTTCTAAAAAGTAAATTATAATCTTCTCGAGTATATTCTTTCCGAATAAGTTTTTTTAATTTACATAAATCTTTTTTATGTTTTTTGTATGCTTTAACCTTTGCTTCAGATAAATATTTATTTGTTCCAATGATGCTAAATAAAATCAAACATTTATAAATTGCATTCGCTTTTAAAATAAGTTCAAAATGCTCGCCTAGTTTGTCAGCGTTTTCAACTGCAAATGCATCAAAGTCTACTTTTGAAAAAGCCGTTTCATTTGGATTTATTTCTTCAAGTTTTTCATCGTTATAAAGAATATGCAGTTTATATTTATTTCCAACTAGCATTTTTATAATTTCACATTTTTGTTTTTCAGTATTTTTTATTTCAAGTTTTTCTTTTAATAGCCTCTCTTTTCTACTTGCAGTCATTTCTGTATTTTGTAAAACTTCCTTTAGAATTGTATCAGCATTTATCCCCAAATCAATTTCCAAATCTTCGTTTAGATATTCCAAAAATTCTGAAATCGATTCATCTAATGCACCACCAACTGAAAAATCACTTTTATCTAAAAACAAAAAGTGTCCCCGTTTTTTTATAATGTTATGACAAGCAAGATACAGTAAACGAACATCTTTCATTGATTCAGGCTCACCGTCAATAAAACTTTTTATCAAATGATGTATTGTAGGATATTTTTTATGGTAGTCTTTATCGGAAAAATTTTTGTCATTAAAAAGTGAATTTTTTTGTGGTGTGGTTTTGTCCTTGCTATAAAAAGCACTTTCTTTTAAGCGTTGAAAAAAGTCTTTATCTACTTTTGCAATTTCATCTTCAAAAAGTTTTTGCAATAGATTTATCCTATTTCTACGACGATTAAATCTACGCCGAGAGCCACGATGTAAGCGAGTTTCAGTTGAAGTTTTAGCTTCATCAAACATATGCATTCCCCACATATCGCGTTTTTTAAAACACATAAGCTCATAGTTTGGATTAGTTACAGCCCAACCAACGGATCCTGTTCCAATATCAAAACCTAAAAAATAATCATTAAAACTTTTTTTTGCCATTGACAAAACTCCTTAAATTTGTTAGACTACAAGTGCGTTAGGTTTTATATCTCTCTTAAATTACACAACGCGTTCAAATAAGAGAACGAAAGTTCATCGAAACCGTGTTAAGGTTTGTCCTTAACCCCGCACAGAAGTCTGTGTATCAATGCCTGCCATTTTTGGTGGGCTTTTTTTATAGGTATTATTTTATATTATATAGTAGAAAATTTCTAGGTGTGTTTTGTTATTTTAGTTAAGAAAGGCAAAATGTATATTTAGAATACGGAATATCTAAAATAAAATCAAAAGCGTTTTGATTCTGCTGAAAGGGATTATATATAAACCATAAAAGCGAAGTCTTGCCCGCCGCCCCTGGCTTGCGTGCTTATATCACAAATTCATTATTGGGCCGCGGGAACCTCGCTTTTACTAAACCGTCAAGCTCACAGTCTACTGATATTATCGCACATTATACAAAAAAAGTCAAGCACAGGAAGTTTTGATTATTTATGATGGATATTAAAGTAAGATAAAAAAATAAAAGCTTTACAGACACGAGTCTTGCGTTCAGACTTTTATCGCGTGTAAAGCTTTTGATGGCTTAACGTGGTAGCCGTTCTATGACCGCCAACGCCTCACGCCTCCACCTTATCACTTACATTATCGCCTATTATCAAAAAAAAGTCAAGTGCTTTTTAAATATATTGCCCTGTTTTTACACAAAAGATGGTAAACAGATGGTGATATATCCTGACCGTTTCCCATAACGCACTAGTTGTCACACACCTATGGTATCAAAAAAATATATACAAAAACTCATTTAATCACATTCTCAGGGAAAGGAGCTTTAAAAAGCTTAGCATATAATTTTTTGAAACTCTCTAAAGCTTCTTTTGATAATTGTCTGAATGCTCCGGAAGCAATAATTTCACTCATCATTTTTTTTTGATTTTCCACTTCAGTCTCAGGCTCATTCGCAGGAGCGTTTGCTTTTTTGTTACACCCAATGAGCATTCCTGCCAATGTCAATACATAAATCAGTTTTTTCATAGTTTATTTTCCTCTCATATTAATTTATTTAAATAAATATCTACGTGTTTCTGTCACATTTTTTGTTGTGTTTCTCTGTTCTATTGGAAGATCCGAGTCAAAAAAGTAATAAAAGTTGACTTTTTATCATTAGCAACTCTCCTAGTACAACATTCGCCCTCAGCCACCTGCTTACATGTCTTCTGCCCATAGTAAGTTTCTTAATGAGTTGGCTTTGTTGTCCAACCAAAAACTCCTCTGCCTGTATGCGCATGTTTGTGTTTTACAACTATCCATAAATTATTTTTGTCTTTAACAAGATAAATAATATCGACGCTAGATTTTATACTGTCATCATCACAATTCGGCTCAAAAATTTTAACAACTGCTTGATTTTCTTGTTGGTCAATAATTTTTATCTCACTATTTTTAGGACAAACATCTTGATAGTCTGTTTTGTAATAAAGGTAACCTTCAGCACAAGCGGAGGGAGTAAGTTCTTTACTTTTTTGTAGTTCAATTAAATTACTTACAGCTTCTTCCGAAATATCTTTATTTTCAAAAAATAATGGAGTTGTTAATTTTAATGCAATGTAAACAATAAGTCCTAAACTGATTAATAAAAATATAGCCGTTCTTTTACTTACCATTTTATTCCTCTTTCACATAATTTTTTAAAAAAGTCACATCCCTACCAAGCTTTATATAAAAATCACTACCCTCTTCTGCTAAATACATGCCATTCGTTTTATAATATGATATAGTTTCTTTGTTCTCAATAAAAATTAATCTATATTGACATTCCAACTTTTTAAACTCTCTTGTCTGCATTAATATATTTTTTTACAGCATTATTTTCTTCAGATGTCAACTTTCGCATACTCCCCGATTTATAACTATAAAAATAAACACCATGACCTTCTATATTTTCTAAATATACATCCACTAAATCACAATAGTTTTTTAAAAAAGCCAATTCCTCACCAAGTTTTATATATAAATCGCTCCCCGCTTTTGCTAAATATGAGCCGTCCGTTTTATAATACGATACGTCTTTTTTATTCTCAATTAGAGTCAATCTATATTGACATTCCAACCTTTTAAACTCTTTCTTATCTGTATCAATATATGTTTTTAAAATCTTTTTTTCTTCAGGTGATAGTTTTAATATAACACCACCATACATATGATATTCATAACTCTGAAAGTAAATATCATACTTTCCTATATTTTCTGAGTAAATGTCCAGTAAATTAACATAATTTAAAAAAAAACATATCCTTACCAAGTTTTATATATAAATCGTTACCCACTTCTGCTAAATAAGAGCAGTTTGTTTTATAATATGATATATTTTTTTCATCAACTACAATTAATCTATATCTGCATAAACATTTCATGAGTTCTTTCTTATCCGTATCTTTAGCAAGATACTTTTTTACAATGTTCTTTTCTTCAGATGATAACTTTAACGTAGCACCTGATTCAGAGCTCTGAAAATAAACATCATATTGCTCTTCATTTTCCGAATAAACATTCACTGATAACGATAAAAGTAAAAATAACATCAAAATATTTTTTTTCATTAACATCTCTCCTAGTACAACATTCGTCAAGGTCTAATGTTACCACCTATGTTTCGGATCCAAGTACCTTTACAATTTCGGGAGTAACCGTTTCTCCGTCGGGATAGGTTATTGTTTGCATACGTCCAAGATAGTCTACTTTGTATTTAAAGCTTGCTGTAACAGGCTTTTGAAAATCTCGCCCACGTTTTATAGTTCGCTCTTCTTCTATCACTTCGTTCAGTTTGCCATAGGCATAACGAATTTCGCCGGTTTCATCTGTTTTGTGGACTACCTCGCCAGCACCAGCTTCCCCTGCCTTTCCATATTCATAACAAGTATCCTCACTAACGGATAGTCTATTTTTATTATTCTGTCAAGTCCATCGTACTCATATTTTATCGCAGCTTGCTTTGCTCGTAAAACTGAATCCGTTTCGCTTTCAAGTAAGCCGTTTCGGTTGTAGTTCCATTCTTTTCTACCCATGTCTAAACTTTCAAGGCTTATTCTTCTTCCCAGCATGTCATAGTTTACTGAAACCATATTTTCGTTCGCGTCATACGCTTTTAGGAGTTCACTTTTAATTTTTATTTTATCCTGTGCTTATTTTTTAGTATGCGGTTTTTATCTGGATACATCAACTTTTTTACTCTTTATTCCGTGCCAATCTAATACCAATATCGTTACTTGTTGATAAAATCTCGCCAAAACCTATAAAAGCAGACCGTATATGAGAAGCAGGAGTTTTCCAACTACCACCTTTTATTATTTTGACTGCACCTTCAAAATTCGGATAGTCATCTTGGCACCATTCAGCAACATTACCATGCATATCAAATAACTGCCATGCATTAGGTTTAAAAGTGCCAACCGTAACAGGACGACCTCTATCAATTTCTTCTATAGTAAAAGGTTTGTATGAAAGAAGTTAAAAAACCTAAAAGCGGTACAAAATTTAGTACGGCATTAAAAAATCAAAAGTCCTATATTTTTTTCGATTAAGCTCCGAACGCTTTAGAGCCTTTGATTCATTTTCGCTTGTGTAAAAGAGTTTTATAAAATTGCTCTGCCTTATACGCTACCTTTTCCATATCATAGTTCAAATAGACATTTCCCGGCTGTCGAAAACTGTATCTTTTATTCGACAACCGTATATTTGTTTTTCTACCAAATAATTATTTTTGCATCTAATAAAAATAGTGGTAAAGAACTCAGTAAACGAAAATTCTCATTATTGCAAGCTTGTAAATTATCCTGAGTGATGAAACCTTGGTCTGTAACTTAAATAGATTGGCATTTTTTGTTCTCAACAAAAGGAAAGTCCCGCAAAAGAAATGCAAAAAGAAAAATTTAAAGAATAAGACAACAAAAAAACTGCTTTTCGAAAAACTCCCAACAAGGACGAAGAACTGGTGAAGTGTGCTTTAACTTTTGTACAACGATCCTTACTTGCGAAAAGCTCGCTCCCGCCACGAATGGCGGGCTGGTAATTTATATTTTAACATTTGTAAGACTTGTCCTCACTTGCTAAAATCGCTTATCCGCTCACTTTGGATGGGTGAGCGGTCTGCAACTTAACGAATGAGTTACAACGCTGAAGTGGCAAAGTCGGGCGGGAATTTTTTTCCAAAAAATTCCCGCCTAAGCAAACCAGAGCTACGCTCCTCGATAAAGCGTAAACTCTCGCAAAAACTCGATTTTGTTTTATTCTAATTCGCCTTCCTTGGCGAGAAAACATTTTTTCAAAAATGCTTTTGCTGTACACAAAGGCACGGTAAATTCTGTGCCTTTGTACCAATAGACCGACCGCTCACAAATAGGTATTTGCGAGCGAGAAAGCCCAAAAAAACTATATTTAGTAGTTTTTTTTATTTATAAAAACTGCCTTAAATAAAATTAGCTGTTTTGAGAGCTTCGACAGCCTTTTTGTGGTCGTCTTCTGCTACCATAACAACAGGACCTGTACAGCCCATTCCACTTTCGGCATAAATTCCAACCTTCCAGAGAGCTTGACAAGCATCCTCTATCTCTATAACATCAATACCGGGAATTCCTTCTGTAACAGTCTTTTTTGGAGGCATTGGAACGCTTTCGTCTTTTGCAGCCGCTGGTTTTGCACCGGGCATATCTGCAAGTTGCTCATTTAAGCCTGCCTTTTGTGCAAGTTTTAATTCTTCAGCGTAAATTTCTAAAAGCTTGCCACGTGCCGACCTTGCCACAAACTGCAAAGCCTTGGCAATTACAGGCGCACCCGAAGCACGGGAAACAATTCCTACAATATTGTCATATCCCTTTCCCACACAAGGTCCATAGCCAAAACCATTAGCCTCGTAAGCTCCACCTGTAAGAAAAGATGAAAAGAGCTTTATTAAAAGGTTACCCGTAAGCGTATCACAAACCATAATGTCAGGCGTTCCTTGCAGTAAGTCGTTTCCACGCATTCTTACACCACCATCTGCTCGATTTGATTCTGCAAAATGTACTTTATAACCACGCTCAGCCATCTTGTTCAAAGCTTTTTCCACAAGTGCAATTCCGTCAATGTTTAATAGCCCAACAGTTGGGTTTTCGATACCATTTGCTTTTGCTGTCGCTATACCAGAAATAACATTTAACAACATAGCCTTGTATCTATTTGCATCGGCGGTACCTGTAGTTGTGGAAAGAATCATTTCTTTACCATTGCTAGGAGTTATAACCTTACCAACTGTGGCAACACCCATCGGGAAATTATAGTGCATTGTAACAGCAGCCTTTATGACACCATCAGCAAATAGCTTTTCCATTTGCTTGTGGGCATCTTCTAAAGTGTTACCGGGATAATGCTTAAACCCATCAACCTTTTCACCACCAATTAAAACTATATCAATATCGCTATTGGCAGAACGAGCAAGTTTTGCTGCCTTAACAAGCTCAGCATTACCGTGCTCACTACCCGGAACAGTCAAACCAATAGGAAATTTTTCACCAAAGGTTCCCGTTTCTATAGCATCAGCTAGGCTTGAAAAAATGGCAGCGACTTTTTGTTTTTCGTTACTCATATTTTCTCCTATTTGCTTTCTAAAATACTATTAGCTAAATTTCTCATTGCATCTGCAACAACCTTTTTAATTGCTGCATCATCACCACCAGAAGTGGTTTCAACCTTTCCGTCATTAGCTTCAATTAAAAAGCTAAGTCCGTCAAACAGGTTTGTTAAGCGTCCAAGGAACAAACTTCCTTTTCCGATAATTAAAGCGTTTTTAAGTTTGCCTGCTAGCATTGCATTTCTAGCGTGTCCGATATAGGGTACTCCCGAAGGAATATGTCCTTGTGTCGGAGCAAAACCTATAACACCTCTCTCTTTTACAAAGTTCATAATTTGTGCTTTTTCAAGTTGACCTTTCATAACTGATAAAGCTGCAACCATTTTTACGTTTGCTTCAGGAACGTTTCCCGCACCTGCTGGCATTGTTACTTCTTTGTTCTGCAATTCAGGTGAGTATTTTTCAATATCGGTCATTTTCAAGCCATTAGCTTCAAGCGGTTCATGAACCAAAACCGACATAACAGCCTGCGGTGATGAACCAGATGAAATACTATGTTTACCAATAACATCAGTATTGATAACAGGATTTTTTCCGTCATTTTTACCAATAACAACAGCAAATCCACCAATCACATCTTCCAAAAGAGGTAGATCTTTTTTAACATGGTCTTTTGCATTCATACCAAGTTTTGGTACTGAGCCTCCTGAAAGAACTAATACATTTTCAAAAATACCCGAAGCTACAAGCCCTGCAGCATGGATAATTGCGTGAACAGGAGCGGCACAAAAACCTCGTACGTCAGAACCTGTTGCATTTACACAACCTGAAAGCTCACCAACCGACTTTGCAATATTTCCGCCACCTCGTTGGTTTACATCTCCTGCAGCTTCTTCAGAACATTCCATTATATAATCGATATTCGACATATCAATGCCTTCTTGTCGAGCAATATGCCAAGCTGCCAAAACTCCAGAAGCCTTTGTAGCCAAGTTTTCAAGCATTGTATGAGCACTCAAGTTTTCGTCTGTAGCGTGAGCTTGCTTTACACAACCTACTAGCTTATCGCCATCGTACAAACCTTCAGCAGTGTGAGCATCAACAAGTTTTTTAATATCGGCAAGTTCAAAGCCATTACCAAGCTTAATATCGTGCTCTTTCATTACAGGATGTGCATTGATTAAATCCGAAGCACTAGCGATAAATTCCTTACTCAACATAACAAGATCAAAAACATCCGAATGCTTCATCATAATATAAAATTCTTTTTCGCCAATGATTTCACCAAAGGGGCCCATCGCATTTGCTTTTTTTGTATCCTTGTACCATGGCTCAGGAATTTTTTCCAAATCCTCCGGTTCCAAGTTTCCAATGTAAACTTGGTTTGGTGGATAATTAACCACTTCCTCAAAAGGACGCAAATGTTTTGGAATTGCATTCAAAAACTGCGTGTTAGGATCCTCGGGGTTTTTCAAATCAGCCACAAGCTTAGCACCCGTCTGAGTTGAACCATTATGAATCAATAAATTCGGTGCGTGAACAAGCACATAACTTGTTCCCTTAATACTTACTTTTGCCATAAATCCTCCAAAAATTTGGTAAAAAGTCTTCTAGCCATTATTACAGATTTAGCAAAAACATTCAAGCCCTAAAAAATCTTTTTTTATGTATTCGTCTTTTAAAACATCGTTTTATTGACTTTGGAAACCAACCAAAAAGCGGTGAATACTATTGGCGGTTTCGTTCAGTTTTTCAAAAGCTTTTTCTAAATCGCCACCTGAGCGGGCAATAAAACTAATGTCTTTTATTAGCTCTTTTACAGTTGTGGAAATGTTTTTGGAGTTTTCAAGAGTGCTTACAGCAAGGCGTCCCATTTCCTCAGCGACAACAGAAAAGCCCTTACCTACATCTCCTGCGTGAGCAGCTTCAATAGCGGCGTTCATACTCAGCATTTTTATTTGATCAGCAATCCCATCAATTATTGTTGCAATTTCGCTAATTGACGTGATATTTTTTTCTGTGTATGAAATTCGTTCTTGGGTTACTTTTATTGCGGTTTTGCTTTCGTTAAAAGATTCTACTAGGCTTTCAGTTTGGACTGTTTTATTTTGTAAAAGCTGAGTCGAAAAAGCAGTTCGAGTTTTCGCTTCCTCTAAAAGTAGGTCGTGAGCGACCTTAAGTTCTTTGTTTATCTTTTGAAGTTCGTCATAAGCACTTTGCAAAGAAGTTAGCTCATCAGAAACTTTTTTTAAGCTTTTATTTTCTTCGGTTAATCTTTTGTACTCTTGTAAAATTTGTGAGTTTTCACGCCCGTTAACATCACTGTTAATTTTCACAGCTTCGTCAAGGCTAGTCTTTTTAGTTTCAAGCTTTGCTGCCTGACTTAAATCAAAATTGGTTCTTGCTTCCGTTGTAAGTTGTGTTTGGATTTTTTCCTCGTTGTTAATAGCAAAGTTTTTTGTAACTTGTTTTTCGTACCTTGTATTTAAAGGTGTTTCAAGCTGTGTTTTAGATTCTGTGTTTAAATCCGAAGGTTGCATTTCAGTTTTTTCAGCAAATTGTGTTTTTTTAAAATCATTTTTAGCGGCTTGAAACAAAACTACAGTTTCATTTTTTTCATTAGTTTTAACAAAAGTTTTTTCTTGTGGATAAGTTTTTTTTGCTCCAGCGTGAAGTCGAATACTCGCTGTAACAGGCACTTGAGTCGTAGATAGGTTTGCTTTTTTTATTTTGCAAGACAATGTTTCTTGGGTCAATGTGTAGGTGAAAAAAAGTCCGAGTAACCAAGCTAAAATAATCAAACCACCACTTGCGAGAGCATTTAGGTTTCGGTTTTTTCTTTCAGCGATTTGGGCTTGGGCAAAAGTTTTTTCGTAGAAAGTAAGAAGGTTCAAAGCTTCAGTTTCGATAGCGTTTAAAGTTTCCTCGTCTGTTTTTGTAGAGCTTGCAATCACCCCCCAAGCCTTTAATTTTTCTGCCAGCGTTTCAGCCTGCTTAATATACTGCTTGCAAGCCATAGTAAAATCAGAAGTTTTGTCTCGAGCTTGCGAAGCTGAGGCTACAGCTTTGAAAGCTGAAAGTTCGCTAGAAAAGTTTTGCAAAAGATTTTTGAAATCAGAAATTGTGTTTGAATTATTGTTTTCCTGCCCGGCTAATTTATAAAACTGCAAAACTAACCATCTTGATTCAAGTTCTATTTGTGTAAGTTCATTTTGTAAATAATCAAGCGAATCTTTTTTTACAAGCCGAAAAAAAACGAAAACAGTAAAACCAAAAAGCAGTACGCTTAAAAAAATAATTATAATTTTTCTGCCCACAAAACTTCCCTAAATACTCCGACAATTATACCATAAAAATAAATTCTTGTCGAGACTAAATTTTGTTTTAAGATTTCTGTTTTGCTTGTTTTTGCATAGCACGCTTTAAACTTTCTACCTTTTCTTTGTTGTAAAAACCTTCTTTCCAATTAAATTTTGCAGTGTCAGAAATTCCTTCGCTATTCATAAAAGCTGTGTAAATAAATTTGTAGTCGGCTTTGTGAATGGCTGTGTGAGAAAAATCCAAAATAAACTTTTTAAAACCTTGCTTTTGTAAACTGCTGACCCGTTCCGTTATAGAAAAAGGTTTTTCAGGTAAAACAAAACTTTGCGAAGGCGTAGAAAGCAAACGGTAAACATCTCCAGTTTTGTCGCTGACATAAGTAAAATTATAACTTTCAGGAAGTGGACGCCGCATACGAAAAAGAGCAGGGTAATTAAACACCGTAATCAAAACATCGTCTTTTTTGCTTGGTGGAAATTCTGTAAGACTTGCCTCAAGGTTATCAAAAGAATTTTCCAAAGGCGAAATAAATTTGTTAATGCCATTTTTGTTTAACCAGCGTAAAGCATAGCGATTAAAAACATAAAGATAAGGACCTGCAATTAAGCTCACATTTTTATTTCTGAAAATCGTAATGTGGGCAGGATTGTTTAACACAAAATTTTTAAATCCCGCTTTTAACACAGCTTCAATTTTTGGTTCAAGTTCTTCTAAATCTTTTTCTCCAACAAAGGGAGCAAAGGAAATAAAAATATTGGGTTTAGAAAAAGGTAGACTTTGAGTTTTATCCATAAGAAATTTTTCTGTGTCTTCATTAAAATTTATAATTACCTTTTTAGGTCGAGCGGAAAGAATAGCGTGCAAATCATTTATTGAAGAAACTTGAACATATAAGCCATCAGGAAAAATTTTTGCTTCGCGTTTTTTATGCTCGGCAAATTTTGTTTTTTGAGTTTTACCTTGTTTTAAATTTTTTGTCTCCTCTTTATCAGTAGCTTCAGGCAAAAATTTTTTCGCTAGTTTACGCTTTAGCAAGTTTAAGTTTTTCCTGCTAAAGCTGGGATTTTTTTTAAAGCGGGCAAAACTTTTAGGCAAAACTTCAGGATAGCGTTTGCTCATCACCTTAGTTTGTAAAAGATAAACACTGTCTCCTACAGAAAATTTTTTCGGCACTTCAAAAAAAGTTTTGCCGTCCTTTTCTTTTATCACTTTTAGTTTCCAGCTTTCACGCTCGCTGTCATCTTTTCGATGCAAACGAATAGAGTCTCCAAGCTCAGGCAATAAATCAGAAGCCAACTCAAAACTTGCAAAACAAGTTTCAGTTTTACCAAGTTCGTTTGAAGCTTTGTTTTGATTTTCCTTCGCATTAGCTTTTTCAAATTTTGCAATTTCGGAAATTGTTCCAATGTACAATCCTGTTCCTGCATCTTGCGTTGGGTTTAAAGTTTGTGTTAAATCTTTGTTTGTTGCAGAATCAAAAAGAAAAGTTGTTTTCTGCCTTGCAAAATCGTTTTGCAAAATTCGGCTTGCAGTTTCAAAAGCCCCTTCTCTATCCTCCTCCCAATTATCCAACATATAACGATAAGCAGAAACCACCGTTCCAACATATTCCGCACTTTTCATCCGCCCTTCTATTTTGAATGAAGTAACCCCCGCTTTTACAAGCTCAGGAATAAATTTCAAAAGTTGTAAATCGTAAGGCGAAAAAAAATACCCTTGTGTTTTACCATCTCCTAGCTCAGCAGTATAAAGTCGTCGACAAGCTTGTGTGCACATTCCTCTGTTTGCAGACTTGCCGCCAAGGTAACTTGAAAAAAGACAAATCCCCGACTCACTAACACACAAAGCCCCGTGAACAAAAACCTCAAGTTCGCAAGTTGTGTTTTTCTTTATTTTGCAAATTTCGTCAAGCGAAAGCTCTCTCGCCAAAACAACCCGCGAAACCCCCGACCTACTCAAAGCGTTTGCCGCACTACTACTTGCAATATTCATTTGCGTAGAGGCGTGCATTTTTAACTTTGGAAAAAAATCTTGTACTAACTGCACAAGCCCAAAATCTTGCACGATAATTCCATCAGGTTGCACATCATTCAAAAAACGCAAAGTCTCAAAAGCACTATCCAGCTCCTCCTGCGTTACAACAGTATTCATCGTTACATAAATTTTTTTTCCGAGTTTATGCAAACTCTCCACAGCCGCTTGAAATTGCCTCCAAGAAAAATTCGAAGTTCGCATTCTGGCATTAAAACTTTTCAAACCAAGATAAACCGCATCCGCCCCTTCCGCAATAGCCGCATTCAAAGTTTCCACACTGCCACAAGGCGCTAAAAGTTCTGCCATAAAAACCTCCAATGTTTTCGTAATTCAATTTAATTAAAGAAAGAAAAAAAATCAAGAGTTCAATTTTTAATTTGGGCGAATTTTTATGAAAACTTTTTGAGAACAAATGTTTTAAGTTTACGTTACAACGAGGAGCGTAGCTCTGGTTCGCTTATGCGGGAATTTTTGTGCACAAAAATTCCCGCCCAACTTTGCAACTTCAGCGAAAAATACTTTTCACCAGTTTAAAACCCCGAGTTCCAAAACTGAGCGGTCACCTTAAAAAAACGTCCTTGTTTTTTTAAGGTGGGCGAGTTTTGAATTTTCTATTCATAATGCAAGGAAAATTCAAAACTCGCAAATGCAAAATACTAGCCCGCCGTCCGTGGCGAGAGTGCGATTTTCGCAAGTTAAGCTAAAGTCGTACAAATGTTAATGACAAGTAAAATAAATGCGATACCTAAAATACTTCCGCTAGTTCTGTAAACGCTTCAAGCCATTTAACGCATCGGTATAATTCGGAGCGAGCTTTATTGCGCGTTCAAATGCTTCAATTGCTCCAGCCTTATTTTCCAAAATTTCCCGCATCAGCCCCAACCTGTACCACCAAAGGCTCAAGTTTGGCTCGAAAAAAACCGCAGCCGTATAAGCAATCTCAGCCTTATTATAAAGTTTGCGCAAACGATAAATCTCTGCCTCAAAAAAATAAGCCACCCCCACACTATCGCCCGCTGGTGCCAAACTTATATAACGCTGCATCTGTGCTAAACTTTCATCAAAACGATTCAAATAAAAAAGCGCCTCTCCCATCGTTTCGACAATCCGTGCATCCTCGCGAATATTCAAAGCCTGACGACAAATTGAAACCGTATCAGCGTATTTTTTCAAGCGATAAAGCGACCAAGCATAAACCGCATAAGCATCCATATTTTGCGGTGTCACTTCCAGCTCATCCAAACAAATTTGAATTGCCGCATTATATTCGTTTACAGCGTCCTCCTTTCTCCCCTTAGCGTCCAAAGTCCGCCCATTAAAATATCGTTTCAAGGCATCAGGTTTTTCCTGCCCATAAACAACAAAACTGCAAACCAAAAGCACAACTACAAAAAACTTTTTTAACATTTTCAAAATCCTTTCTTTATTATTTGGCGACTTTTTTCTAATATAAATAATTGGAGGGGAAAGCCTTCCCCTACGCCTGAGCCACTTATCAGTGTCTCAGGCTACCCCTTCTCCTAGGGGCTACCGCCCCTAAAACCCCGCAAACTTAAGCAGTCACAAAACTTATCCACAATTATTACAAACTAAAAGAGCATATAACGCTCAAGGTTTTAAATTTTAGTATATTTAAAACTTTGTTTTCAACATCATTAAAACCACAAGCCATTTTATCAAAAAGCAAATAAAAAATCTAGACATAAGTTTACAATAATATACAGAAATATAAAAACTGCACAACGAGTGTAAAGAAAAAATTCAAAACTCACTAAACGCTTTGTTCACTAGTCCGCCGTCCGTGGCGGGAGTGCGTTTTTCGAAAAGTAAGTATAATCTTACAAAAATTAAAGAAAACTCTTAAATTAACTTTTTTCACTTGAAAAATAAAATTAGTTTTGTTATAATTTTGTTATAATAGTTTGAGGAGAAATAATGGCTAGTAAAGTTAAAATCAATTTTGGTAGTTGCTGTGAGGCAATAGCTGATGCTCGGTTTTTTTTGCTGAAGGACGAAACTTCAGCTTTGCCGGATGAGGTTCGGGAGAATTTTCAAAAGGCAATAAGTTCGGAAAGGTTTTCGAATAAACCGGGTGCAACAAAAATATATTTTCGTGAAAATGAAGATCTGGTAATTGTTAGTTTAGGTGGAAAATCAAAAAATGAAACATCTAAAAAATGTACCAAAGAGTTGGAAACAGATAATCTTCGTTTGGCGGTTGCAAAGGTTATGGAAATTGCTCGTGCCGAAAAATACGAGACGATTGTAATTCACGTTTATGAAACTGGTTTGTCAAATGCTTTAATTGCAAAAACGGTTTCTGAAATGGTTGGGTTTCATTCGTACATTTTTGATAGATACAAGTCGGACAAAAAACCGCTTGACTTAAAAAATGTTTCCATTTTGACTGATGAAAACAAGGACACGCAAGAAGCGGAAGAAGCAATCAAAGAGGCTTTGTTGCTTGCGAATAGCGTTAATATTACGAGATATTTGGTGGATGAACCTGCTTTAAAAATGTATCCTAAAACGCTTGCAGACTATGTGGCTGATTTAGGAAAAAAAACAGGTTTTGAGGTTGAAATAAAAGACAAAGAAGAAATTGAAAAACTAAAAATGACTTCATTTTTAGCTGTTGCAAAAGGAAGTCCCCGTGAACCAAAGCTCATAATTATGAGGTATAAAGGAGATCCCAAAAGTGAAAAAACTTTGGGGCTCGTTGGAAAGGGCTTAACTTATGATACGGGTGGGCTTTCTATAAAACCAACTTCCAGTATGCTTGATATGAAAAGCGATATGGCAGGAGCCGCAGCGGTTATAGGTGCAATAAACGCAGCCGCAGAAGCAAAGCTTAAAATCAATATAACGGGGATTGTTGCCGCTTGTGAAAATGCACTTGGTGGTGCAAGCTATAAACCGGGGGACATTGTTACGACAATGGCAGGCAAAACAATTTCAGTTATAAACACAGATGCTGAAGGACGGCTCACACTTGTTGATGCTTTGTATTATGCAGCAACAGTGGAAAAGGTTGATAAAATAATTGACCTTGCAACCTTGACAGGAGCAGCAATTGTAGCCCTTGGAACATTGTGTTCTGCTTCAATGACAAACAACGAGGATTTTTTTCAAGACTTTAAAACTGCGGCAAAAACTGCTGGCGAAAAAACTTGGCAACTTCCCTTGTATTCCGAATACGTTGAACACATAAAACACAAGGAATCCGACTATGTTAATTCAACAACTCCCGGTAGCGGTGCACCGGGCTCAATTGTAGCAGGACTTTTGTTACAAGAATTTGTAGAAAACAAACCATGGATTCACGTTGATATCGCAGGTCCTTCGTTTTTGTCATCTGCTAAAACATATTACGCGCAAGGAGCAACAGGTTATGGCGTAAAAACTCTGTACGAACTTTTTAAGACAATAAATCAATAATTTCATTGTTCAAAAATATTTCTTTTTGGGTGCCCCTTGTTTTGCTTTGTAAAGTTGGAATGCAAAACAAGGTCGGGCTATCGGTACAAAGGCACGGAATTTGTCGTGCCTTTGTGTACAGCAAAAGTGTTTTTCAAACAATGTGTTTCTCGCCACAGATGGCGAGTTAGTATATAATATTTGCGATGTTTTGCAACACACAATTTTGTCAGGTTGCAAACTCGACCACCTTGAAAAAACAAGGATGTTTTTTCAAGGTGTGCCTACTATACCCTAACATTAGCCTTGTCAATTACAAGCATTTACAAAAAGTCAATTATTTTTGCTCATACTCGATTTTTTATTTGTAAAGTATGGTTGACAAAAATAGATTTATTTGTATAATATAGCTTGTGCAAAAAAAGCACAAAATTATCAATATTGGAGGATAATGTATGAGTAATGTAGCGATTGTTTATTGGAGCGGTACTGGTAATACTGAGCAAATGGCTGAAGCTATAAAAACTGGAGCTAGCGATGCCGGTGCTACAGTATCAGTTTTTACTGCAAGTGAATTTGACGAAGGTAAAATGGACGAGTTTGATTCAGTTGCCTTTGGCTGTCCAGCTATGGGAAATGAAGAACTAGAAGAGGCAGAATTTGCCCCTATGTTTGATGCTTGTAAGTCAAAATTAAAGGGTAAAAAAATAGCTCTTTTTGGCTCGTATAGCTGGGCAGATGGAGAATGGATGCGGCTTTGGGAGGCTGAATGTAAAGATTTAGGAGCTGTTTTAGCTGCGGATCCTGTAATTTGCTTTGAGGCACCAGACGACCAAGGTGTGTCAGACTGTAAAGCTTTAGGAGCTGCATTAGTTTAGCAGTTTTTGTATAAAGCTAGATGGGCTAAAGTCTTGGTTGGGGTAGGGTATCTCCGAGCTATTGGCGAGGCGAAAGAATCCAAAAAGCTTTTACGGTTTTAGCCTGCCCCATCGAGGCAAGTATGGGTATACCACTATTCCAAGTGGCTTTGAGGCAAAATGAGTCCTCAAAGTCACGGGCTTATACTTTTGGCATTTTTTTGGTAAAATTTGTCTTAAATAAAATATGCAAGGGGTTTAGTGTTACTTTATAAAATTCAACTTTTAAATTCCTACAAAAATTTCTACAAGATTTCTTATCTTTTCTAGAATAAAATTCTTTTTCCTTTTTCTTGCACCTTGTCTACGAGATGTCGGTGGTATTAAGTTATCCAGTTCAATTCCTGCATGTTCTACATAGCCTTTACTAATAGCTTTTTCTATATATCGTATAGAGTCTTCTTCTTTAAGTTTTTCTTCACGTATCAAAGCATCAATTTTCTTATTTTTTTCTTTTCTGGCAAAATTATAAAAAGATTCTAAAATATCATCAGTTGTTTTTAAATCATATAGTTTAGTATTATTGATAAAATCAATTATAAGCTCTTCTTTTGCTCGAGTACCAAGACTTGACCTTATAACTCTACGAACATCAGTTTTCAAATCTTCTACATTTTCATTTTCTCTAGACTTTTCAAGAATTAGAGCTAAAATATAATCTAGATTAATTTCATCTGTCTTTAATAAGTCAATTTGAAACTCTACATCAGAAAAATCAATATGTTCTCCGTTTTTTTCTCCACTAGAAGAATATTTTATTACTTTTTCTCTTATATCCACATAGACACTTTTCATATCCTGCATTTGTCTATCGGAAATTATCTTTTCAAAACTTTCAAACTCATCAAAATTTCTAAGAATGTTTTCAGCCTTTAATAGCTCCCCAAATAGCTCTACAAATTCTTTTTCATCAGCTTCAAGTTTAATCTCAGTAGGATTTGGAAATTTACTAATAAGTTCATTACAAATATCAATATACCCTTTAGTAACTTTACCAGTTTCTTCATCCTTAAAACCATTTATGTACTCTTCATAACTTTTTTCAAGGATAATATTCACGCTATTTTCATCACCAAAAATTTTAATAGCATCTTGAGTTGCTTTTTCTAAATCTCTAAAGCAAACTATATTCCCAAAAGTTTTAACCTTATTCAAAATTCTATTAGTTCTTGAAAAAGCCTGAATAAGACCGTGATACCTAAGATTTTTGTCTACAAATAAAGTGTTTAGGGTAGGTGCGTCAAATCCTGTCAAAAACATTCCGACTACTATAACTAAATCTACTTCTCTATCTTTTACCCTCTTAGATAAATCTTTATAATAGTTTTCAAACTGTCCTCCATTAGTCGAAAAATTTGTTTTAAAATAACTATTATAATCTTGTATAGCCTTATCCAAGAATTCTTTTGCAGTAGATTCCATAGCAGTTACATCAAGGTTTTCATCAGCAATATCGCCTATAGCTCTTTGTTCTTCATTTGCGGCAAAACTAAAGATAGTCGCAACTTTAAGTCTTTTTTCTTCGGGTAAATCTTTTTGTTGTTTTTCAAACTCTTCATAGTACAACTTAGCTGCGTCTATATTCTGCACTGCAAGCATAGCATTAAAGCCGTTTAATCTTCTGTCTTTCAAATTATAATATTGATTTCGGCGTGTCTTAGAATCAAACACTTTTAAAACATGCTTTGTAATTTCACTTATGCGTTCAGGATGTAGGAGCATCTTTTTTTCTAAATTCGCAAGTTTATCCTCGTCTAGTTCCTTTTCTGCCGTTTCGAATTTAGCTGTAATATTATTATAATCAACCTTGAATTTTAAAACCTTACCATCACGAATAGCGTCAGTAATTACATAGCTATGAAGTTGAGCTCCAAATACTCCCGATGTAGTATCTCCACCAAGAGAGTTTTGTGGAAAAATAGGTGTTCCAGTAAATCCAAACTGATAGTGCTTTTTAAAGGTTTTTCTGATATTATTTTGAGCGTCACCAAACTGTGAACGATGACATTCATCATATATCAAAACGCAGTGCTTATTATAAATTTCGTGCCGTGGATACCTTTTAACAAATTCATTTAATTTTTGAATAGTAGTAACAACTATCCTATTGTCATCTTTTTCGATTGACTCTTTAAGCTTTTCTGTATCCTTACTTCCATTTACACTATCTTTTTGAAATCTCTGATATTCTTTCATAGTTTGAAAGTCTAAATCTTTTCTATCAACTACAAAAAATACCTTGTCTATAAAATCAAGACTAGTTGCAAGTCTTGCTGCCTTAAAAGAAGTCAAAGTTTTCCCAGAGCCTGTTGTATGCCAAATAAAACCACCTGCTTCGGAAGTACCAGCCTTTTTTGCTTCGTAACTTGATTTTATTTTCCACAAAATTCGTTCAGTAGCTGCAATTTGATACGGACGCATAATCAGTAAAGTGTCATTTACATCAAAGACACAATACTTAGTAATCACTTCTAAAATTACTCGTTTTTCAAAAAAAGTTTTAGTAAAGTCTTTCAAATCATGAATTGGCTTATTTTTAGCATCTGCCCATTCACAAGTAAATTCATAATTGTTTTTACTTTTTGCAGTAGTATTGGCAAAGTATCTTGTATATGTTCCATTGGATATAACAAAAATCTGCACATATTTATATAGCGAATTATCACTGTTAAAACTTTCCTTGCTATATCTATGGATTTGATTAAATGCCTCGTGAAGATTGACGCCTCTTTTTTTGAGTTCTATATGTACTAAAGGTAAACCATTTACGAGTATAGTTACATCATAGCGATTACTATGAGTGCCTGTAGCAGTTACTTGATTGGTTACTTGTAAGAAATTTTTGTGAATACTTTCCTTATCAATTATTTTTATATTTTTTAAAGTTCCATCATCAAAGGTAAAGTCATAGATATGATCTTCCTGCACTTTTCGTGTTTTTTCAATCATTCCATCATTAGGAGCATCTAGATATTCTAGCAAAAATCTTTTCCATTCCTCACCCGAAAAAGACACTTTATTTAATTTTTCTATTTGAGTTTTTAAGTTTTCATATAAGGTATCATTTGACTCCACTTTAATATATTCATACCCTTGTGAAATCAAATTGTCAATCATTTTTCTTTCAAGCTCTGCTTCACTTTGATAAGATGTTTCACAAATTTCACTATCTTTTTCAAAATTTGCTAAAATAATTCCATTTGTCATTTCAGCAATTGTAGAAACACCATATTTTGTTTTATTTTCAGACATTTAGTAACTCCTTTTATCTATATCCTTACTTTTTGGGAAAATCAAGTAATCTTTCTCTATAATATTCATATTGTTTTTGTCTTAATTCAATTTCTTTTGGTAAGCCAGCTGATATGTCGTTTATAAGAGTGTCAAATTTATCAAGAATTGAAACGATATATTTTTGTACGGCAGGAGAAGGCAAGGGTATTTTTATTTGTGAGTATTTTGTTATCCACATTCTTCTATGTTCAGTTATATTTAGCTTAAGTGTTTGCATATAATGATAACAATATCTTAAATTTACACCTTCTTTAGGTTTTAAAATTTTCATTGCAGAAGATTTTATTTTAAAATTAAAATCAACCCAATGATTACCAGTAGTAAAATCATCAAAAATTATTACAGGATTATTTTTATCAGCCTCATAAATTCCTTTAGTTTCATCTGTATATCCAAGTATAAAAGTTTGACCTGCAGTTAAAACCGGAGTTTTGTATTTATCATTATAATCAGTAGTTTTAACAATGTATTTTGTTGGCTGTTCGTAATCTATTAAAGTATCCAATTTCTTCATCTCTATTTTTTCTAAATTATTATAATCTAAGCTATACTCGCCTAATCTTTTCCACTCAATTTTATATAACTTTACTCCCACAATCTCGGCAGCTTCTTTCAATAAGACAAAATAACAATTAGGTATTATTTGTCTGTCTGTCTGTCTGTCTGTCTGTCTGTCTGTCTGTCTGTCTGTCTGTCTGTCTGTCTGTCTGTCTGTCTGTCTGTCTGTCTGTCTGTCTGTCTGTCTGTCTGTCTGTCTGCGCCGCTTTCCATATCAAATGTCAAAAGTTTTTCTCGATAATATTCATATTGTTTTTGCCTTTGTTCAATTTCTTTTGGTAATAAACCTTGTGTATCAGCAAGTAAGGATTGAAATTTATCTAGAATTTCAACAACTTTGTTTTGAATTTCAATATCGGGTAATAATAATCTTATGTTTTTTATCATATCCGTTGTTAAGGAAGGTATTCCTGTTTCCTTATGTTTAAATTTGTGTGTTTGCAATAAATAATAAAGATATTTTGCTTTTACATCTTTAAGTGGAATTAAACATAACAATCTAACTATTGGATAGTATGGTTTTTCTCTATAACTGACATATCCGATGGTTCCTCTAGCAGAAACTGTAACACTTTCCTTATCTACCTTTGCAATATTCGTGTATCCATATAATGCTTTTTCTTCAATTCCATTACTATAAATTGGAATATTATATTTGTCTGTTGGAATATAAGAAAATTTATTTTTAGGTACATCTCCTCCAACAATTATATCTACAATCTTACCGAGCTTAACTGACCTTACTTCATAATCTTTATTTTCTAATCCATCAATCTTTTCTGAAATTTTTCTCAGATATTCTTCACTTAAAAGCATATCCCTATAATATTCATATTGTTTAGTTCTTGATTGTAGTTCTGATTGTAGTTCTGTAACATATTCTGTGAAATTATCAAGTATTTTTACAATTTTTTCTTGGGTTTCGAGAGATGGGATTGGGATTTGTAATTTTTGCAAAGCACCTTTGCGTATTCCTTTTAAAGTACTTCCTTTAAGGTAATTATTTACTTTTAATTGAAATGTATTACCTCTAAGATAATGAACAAGATATTTTGGGATTACATATTTTTTATTTGCCTTAATAACGAATGTAGATTCATTTACATCAAAATTATTTGGCTCAAAATCTACAAAAGCAACTTTTCCAACTGTACCTACAGCAGAAAATAAAATATCGTCTTTTTCTAAATGGCTTCTTTTGTTAATTAATTTTCTAGCTTTTTCTGTTATTTTAGCAGTTTTTCCTTCTACAAATTCTATTTTTTCATTATTTGAATAATCTTTAGTTGTAATATACCATGATGTTAATTCAGATTCAGAACCATGATTTAATTTGAAATTCTGTCTTGGATTCAATCCTGTAGTTATTGAAATGCAAATATCAGCATCCCCTAATTTTTTCCACTCCACTTTTTCATTTTTTAGCATTTCTTCTATTTTATTCATCTTCAAGCTCCTTTACGATTTCATTAATGGAAGCTCTTAGTTTGTCAATTTTTTCAACTGTTTTTTCTATTTCTTTGTTTAATACTTTAATATTTATTTTTTCTCTTGTGTCTTCTTTTTCTACATATGTCGATACGGAAAGATTATAGTCATTTTCTTCTATTTCTGAAACATCTACATACCTTGAAAAATATTCTATTTCTTTTCTATTCCTAAACTCATCTACTATTTTTTCAATATTTTTATCTTCTAAAATATTGTTATTTGTTTCTTTTTTAAACTCTTTACTTGCATCTATAAAAAGAATTTTATTTTCCGTCTTATTTTTTGCCATTACTAAAACGCAAGTAGCAATTGAAGTTCCAAAGAATAAATTTTCTGGTAGCTGAATAACACAATCTATAAAGCTATTATCAACTAAATATTTACGAATAGCCTTTTCCGCTCCCTTTCGGTAAAAAATTCCCGGAAAACATACAATAGCAGCTCGTCCTTTACTAGAAAGATAATGTAAACTATGCATTATAAATGCGTAATCTGCATATGCTTTAGGAGCAAGTTTACCCGCAGGAGCAAATCTTTCATCATTAATAAGTGTAGGGTCGTTATCTCCTATCCATTTGATAGAATAAGGCGGATTTGAAACTATGGCATCAAAAGGTTTTTCGTCTTGGTGCTTAGGATCTAATAAAGTGTCTCCTCTTTTGATTGAAAAATCGTTATAATTTATATTGTGGAGAAACATATTCATTCTAGCTAGGTTGAAATTGGTCATATTTATTTCTTGTCCAAAAAATCCTTCGTCTATGATATGCTCGTCGAATTGTTTTTTCATTTGAAGTAATAAAGAGCCACTCCCACATGTAGGGTCATAAACTTTGTTGATGTTAGTTTTTTCATCCATAACAAGCCTTGCTAAAAGTTTTGATACCGTCTGTGGGGTGAAAAATTCTCCACCGGATTTTCCGGCGTTGCTCGCATAATTTGAAATCAGGTATTCATAAGCATCACCAAAGGCGTCAATGTCATTATTCTCAAACTTTCCAAATTCTATACTTGCAATTCCATTTAAAATATCTGAAAGCCTTTTATTTTTTTCTGCAACTGTTCCACCTAATCTATTGCTTGTTGTATCAACATCTTCAAATAATCCTTTGATTGCTTCTTCCGATGGAAAACCTACAGCACTTCCTTCTATATCTTTGAAAATATTCGCTAAATCTGTATTTAAATTTTCGTTCGTTTTTGCATTTTTTACTACATTTTCAAATAATTGGCTTGGCAAGATAAAAAAGCCTTTGTCTTCTACAGTATTTGGTCTAAAGTCAACCTCTGCTTCTTCATCGGAAAGCTTCGCATAATCAAAGCTCAAATCTCCTGCCTCACGCTCGGCAGAATTAAAAAACTCAGTAATATTCTCTGATATAAATCTATAAAATAGTATCCCTAATATATATTGTTTAAAATCCCAGCCATCTACTGCACCTCGTACATCATCTGCAATCGCCCATATCTTCCTATGTAACTCTGCCCTTTGTACTGTTCCATTATTTACATTTTCCGACATCTCATCTCTCTTTTGATAATTTATTAAGATTTTATCTTTTACTTTTATCTATTATTATAGTGTGTAAACGGAAAATAGCAAGGGTTTAGTATTTGGGCGTTCCCCTCGCTAACGCTCGGGTCGGGCTATTCGGGGCTATCGGTACAAAGGCACGGAAATTGCCGTGCCTTTGTGTACAAAGTTTTGTGTTTTGAAAAACACAAAATTTTCCCCTACTATCCCTAACGCTCACTTTAGAAAAACATCCGTGTTTTTCTAAAGTGGTCGAGTTTTGAATTTTCTATTATAATTTTTATGAAAATTCAAAACATCGCAGAGGCTTTGTACTAACCCGACATCCTTGTCGGGAGAAAAAAACTCCCTGTTTTTCTAAAGGGAACGAGTTTTGCAACTTGGCAAAATGGTTTGTTGCAAAACATCGCTGTTGTTTTATTCTAGCTCGCCGTCCGTGGCGAGAGTGGCGTTTTTCGCAGGGCACGGACAAGTCTTACAAAATTTAAATTTCATAAGAAATCACATATATTGTTATCTCCTTATCTTTTTAGATTATTTTTGCTCATACTCGATTTTACTTTGAGAGCGATTTTTATTTGTAAAAAAAAGTCCGAGAACAAAATATCCAAGAAAAAATAAAAACAAGGCAGTTAAATTTTTTAAATCAATCTTAAAAAAATTATAGATAAATTCATTTGCTTGTACAAAATAATAAGTCGGGAAAAATTTTGCAATCATTAAAACTTTTGATGAAATAAATTCTGCAGGTATAAAAACTCCCGATATAAAAGACAAAGCTAACGGCAAAACAGTCCCAACAATCCCAAGTAAAGAATCTTTTTTTAACCAAGCATTCATCATAAAGATAAAAGCTAAAATAACTATCGCATAAACTACACAATTAAAACAGTAAGCAACAATTGGCACGCTTGAAATTGTTCCGATATTGATTACAACTGCGAGTCCAATTACCAAAAACAAAATACAAAAAACAACAGTGAGTTGTGCTGCAAAAGTTTCGACAGTAAAGCGAAATGTTGAAACGGGTGAAACTGCATTACGCGTTTTTATCGTCGGCGTTTTTACTAAAAACATTGCCCAACCAATGAGATTAAAAATAATCGAAAATGAAAACCAAGCAAAAAAATTAAAAAAATGTTTAAACCAAGTATTTGCACCTGCATTTTCTTTCGCTGTAATTTTTTCAACATTTACCTCTTCGCTCAAAACCTCGTGTATTTTATTAAAATTTATCTCGCCCGTTTCCTGTTTCAGACTTTTTGCAAAGAGTAAAAACCTTTTGATTTGTATATCTAAATAAAAAGAACTGTGGTTTCTATCATCTTTCAAACAAACAACACAGTCATCACCTGCGAGTAATTTTTCTTCTAAGTTTTTATTTATTACAATGCCTGCATCGGCATACCCAAGCGATATTTCTTTTTTTAATTTGTCCAAGTTTTGTATTTTGGTATCTTCGATAACATCAGATTTTGTTTTTAAATATTGAATTAAATTTTGTGAAAGAGCTGAATTATCCTCATCGATTATAATGAGTTTTAAAACAGTTTCAGAGAATTGTGTTTTTTCATTTTTTAAATTTACTAGAAAACTGAAGCTTAAAATAAAAAAAATAACAGTATAAAGTATAACAACAGTTTTTTTTATCCAAACAACTTTTAGAAAATTTTTATAAATCACCATAATTTTATCTACCTCAAAAAATATTAGCTCAGTTGTTTATATTTTACTTTTCTTGAGTTTATAAAAATTGCAATTAACAGCAAAATCGAAATACTCAAAAAAACAACTAAAAATAATTTTATCAAACTATATTCTTGCAAAATATTTATATTGTAAAGATTCTCCGTCAAAAGCCCGATCGGGTTTATTTTATTTAATATCGGTATTTTTTTATCGAGAGCAAGTTTTATTTGAGGTCCCATCATTCCCGATAAAAATGCAAGAAACAGTGAGGAAAAAACACAAAATACCGATTTAAGATTTGCATCTCCAAAGGGAAGAGAACCAATAAACGCTCCAAATGCCACACCGAAAATATTTGCAATTAGTAAAATAAAAATCGTTGTTCCAAAATCTGTTATAAACTTAACTTTTAAAACATATGTAACAAATAAAATATATAAAATATTTGAAGCAATGTTAAACAAAGTATAAAATACAATTCCTGAAAGATATGACACAAACCGATTCATTGGCGTAGAAGAAATCCTCGCTCCCAACTTTGAAAGATTTGCTTGCATAATAATCGGCAGTGCAGACGCTGCAAACATTCCGTACATTGAAACCATTGCCAAAAGTGAATAAAACAAAATAAAAGTTTCATTATTTTTTTCGTTTACATTTTTTATATAAGATTTCTCATATTCGGCTGGATCAATGCGAACTCCCAATGTATGCGTTTGTTTTATTTCTTCTAAAACACTTTTTATAATAGTTTCAATTATACCGTCATTGAGTACATACAAAGAAAAATCTTTATCTATAAAACCTGCAATCTTTTTATTTCGCAATGCACTATTAGCATTTTCTTTTTCAACTTCGATAATATCAAAAATCGGTACATACGAAATCGCCTCGTATAAAGGATTATCTTTTTCAAGTCCGACAGATATTTTATTTTGAGTAAAATTAAAACTTGACGAAAATGCTACAACAAAAAGGGTTGCTAAAATAATGGGATAAAGCACCGTCCAAAAAAGCCCTTCTTTTGAGCGAAGTATAAAAAGTGAATTATATTTTAATAAACGCAAAAATGTCATTCGTCTCGCAACTCCTTTCCCGTCAATTCCAAAAATGTATCGTTTAACGAAGGTCGTTCAGAATATAATTTTGTGTAACTTAAATTTTCAGTTTTAATAAAAGAAATAAGTTCGTCTAAATTATTTGTATATTTTTCAAAAGAGATTAAATACTCATTCGCTTGTTCTGCAACATCCAATACATGTGGAATCGTTTTTAGTTTCGTTTTTATATCGCTGGGAGCATCGACAAATTCAACAATTATTTTTTCTTGCGTACGAACCATATTTTTTAATTCATCTAAAGTACCGTCTGCAATAGCTTTCCCATTGTCCATAATAACAATTCTATCGCATAAGGTTTCGGCTTCTTCCAAATAATGCGTTGTATACACAATCGTGCTACCATTTTTTGCAAGTTCTTTTATTCCCGAAAGAATAAAGTTACGACTTTGTGCATCGACTGCAACCGTCGGCTCGTCCATAAAAATAAGTTCAGGCTTATGTGCAATCCCACAAGCAATATTAAGTCGTCGCAATAAACCACCCGAAAGTTTTTTTGCCTTATACTTTATATAGTTTTGCAAACCGACAAACTCAAGCGTTTCATCAACGAATGCTTTTCGCTGTTTCGAATTATTTACATATAAACCACAAAAATAATCGATGTTTTCTAAAACAGTAAAATCGTAAAAAAGCGAAACTTCCTGTGGCACCAAACCAATTTTCTTTTTTATATGAAGAGCATTTTCAGTCATCGGTTCGCCAAAGATTTTAATTTCCCCCGAATCAAACTTTAAAAGCGAAAGAACGCAGTTTATTGCAGTTGTCTTTCCACAACCGTTCGGACCTAAAAGCCCTAAAACCTCGCCCTTTTTTACTTCAAAACTAAAATCATCTAAAGCTTTTTTTTCCTTGTATTTTTTGCACAAGTTTTTTACACTTAAAACCATTCGCACTCCTTTCACACAAGCAAAAAAATTATATTCAAAAAAATAAAATATTCAAGTATTTTAGTATTTTCTAATTCTGCAATCGCCTGAGCTGGTTTCAATCGAAATTTTTATGTTGCCATTTTTATAAACTTCGTCGACTTTTTTTTCGTCGCGAGTTCCAGTAAAGTCATTAAAATAGTCGCCTGAACGCGAATGAAAATTTAGCGAAAAACCTTGCATATTTGAAGGCAAATCAAGTCGAAAATCTCCCGAGCTTAAAGAGCCTGAAATTTCTGCAGTCGGTTCTGCTAAAAGTTTCAACCTAAGATCGCCCGAATTCGATGTGCTTTCAAAACCCGGACAATACAATTTTCCATAAGTGTTGCCTGAGCTTGCAATACTTTCAAAAGCCTTTTTAAGTTTTGTATTTCTAAAATATAAATCTCCACTACTTCGCTCAAAGACAAAATTATTTAACGCAACATCGTGAATCTCTACATCTCCGGAAGTTCCTTTGATATAAATGTCCGGCAAGTTTTCTGATTTTTCATCAGAAGTTGTTTCGCTTTCGTTAAATTCTGGAACATAAATATCAATATGTGAATATGAAGAATAGTTTATAAAAAAACTTTTTTGTCTTCTCCATTGTTGTCTACTAATTTCCAAACATCCATTTTTATTTTCAAGTTCAAAATTTTTATTGTTATTTTTATAACCGATAATTTTTATCAAAAATTTGTCATCACTACTTTTTAGAATTTTTATATTGTCTGAGAAAACTGAAACGCGAATCGAAGATATTTCAGATTTGTCAAAATATGCTTCCTCTAAAACAGTCCTTTCGCGATTGTAACCAGTAAATGGAAATCCAATTATTCCAATATATGATTCATTTAACAAGGCATATAAAAAAAGCCCGGTCGCAACAAACGCTAAAGCAAACCATGCAAAAGCCATTTTCAAATTTCTTTTCATTTGTGATTATTCCTTATTTTTCATTCTGGTAGTCTATTAAAGATTTTATGCCATGCCACCCGGCAGCACCTGCTATAAAAATCATCCAAGTTATATCCCAAGCTCTTGTAAAAATACTTGTAGCAAAATAAATTAACACTATCAGCATCCAATAAAAGTTTGAAACAGAATTTACCCATTTTTTATGAGTAGTTGTATTTTCAGATTTTAAATACTGAGAAACATCTGTCGGTGTATTCATATTTGCATAAATTAAAAGCCCAGTTCCGATTGCCACCATAACTAAACGCATTACTGTACCCAATTCCTCGTTGTCAATTATACCAAACAAAATCAAAATTGCAGGTGCAAATATAAGACATCCAACACCGATAGCCGTCAATAAACTTTTACGTTTTTTGTAAGAGTCGATTTTTGCACTCATAGCCTCGTCAGGCATAAGGGCTTGAATTAACTCATCAATATTACCCAAGCCCGCAACAGCCAAACCGTAAGCTTCATTTTCCGTTTTGCCTTCTGCACGCAAAGCCTGAAATTTATCATTCAAGTTTGACAAAATTTCATTTTTTAGTTCAATCGCCTTTTGTGACCTTGGCACATCATCAAAAAGAAGATCCACATAGTTTTTGATTTTTTGATTCATTTTTTTCTCCTTAAAATTAAACTTCAAATAATTCGGAAATTGTACTCGAAAACTCTTTCCAGTCTTCAACATTCTCAAGGTAAAACTTTTTCCCCTGCTTTGTTATTGAATAATAACGCCGCCTTGCTCCCGTATCCCCATCGCCCCAGTACGAAGTTACAAACCCCGCTGCTTCTAACTTCCGAAAAGTTGTATACAAAGTCGTTTCAGTCAATTGAAACAGCTCTGCACTTTTTTGAAAAATGCGTTTGTTAATTTCGTACCCGTAACTGTCCTCGTGGAATACCTGTCCTAGAATAATTGTTTCGGTAAGTCCCCTCAAAATTTCCTGCATATTTAACATAACTACATTATACAAAAATATACCAATCTTGTCAAGGTATATTTGCAAAAAAATTATAAGTTTTTTGGGCGTTCCCCTCGCTATCGCTCGGGTCGGGCTATTCGGGGCTGTTGGTACGAACGCAGAGTAAAGTTTACGCTTAGGCGAGGAGCGTAGCTCTGGTTTGCTTAAGGTTAGGAATTTTTGTGCATCTAAAATTCCTAACCCAACTTTGCCACTTTTTAAGTTGAAATTCATCGCTAGTTTTAGCCCCATCGCCCATCCAAAGCGATGGGATAAGCGATTTTCGCAGAGTAAGGCTCGTCTTATAAATGTTAAAACTCACGAGTTATTTTGCGTAGTCGACACCGGCTTTCCACATAGCGAGACTTGCGATTGCTTCTGCTTGCTTTTTTTTGCAGTCGCGTTTTCTTGGGATAATGTTGTTTTCGCTATGGGGCATAAGTCCGAGTACATTGCCTGTTTTGTTGCAGACGCCAGCGATGTCGAGGAGGGAACCGTTGGGGTTGAAAGGATATTCGCCGTTTGCGGGTTCGCCTTTGTCGTTCGCGTAAACTAAGGCAATTTGCCCGTTTGCTTGGATTGTGTTTATGATTTTTTCTTCGGCAAAAAAGCGTCCTTCTCCGTGTGCGACTGGACAGATGATGTTTTCCGTTAAATCTTTTGTCCAAATGCAAACTGATTTTTGTGGAATTAAGTTTACATTTCTGCATTCAAAATGTCCCACTTCGTTAAAAGTGAGTGTGGCACTCGGTTTTTTGTAGCTGTCTTTTTTGATAGAGTGGTCAGCAAAACCACCGGGCAAAATTCCCGCTTTAACTAAAACTTGAAAACCGTTACAAATTCCGATAACGGGTTTTCCGGCAAGCACAAAAGTATTCAGCTCGTCAAAAAAGTAATTTAGTATGTTGTAGGCAAAAAATTTTCCCGCACCTAAGGCGTCCGCATAAGAAAAACCGCCGGGGATTACTAAAATTTGATAATCTTGAAAATGCTTTGTTTTTTCTCGTAGCTCAAATATTTGCACGATTTCCGCATCTGCCCCCGCAAGCTCCAATGCCTTTTTGGCATCGTGGTCACGGTTAGTTCCCGGTGCGTGTAAAATTAATGCTTTTGGTTTCATATTTTTTCCTTATGTTATCTTAATTTTTCAAATAATATCATAATTCCTTTTATTTTTCAAGAGGATAAAAATACCACTAAGCTTTAGCTTGTTTGTAGCGTTCGGGTTTTATTTCGTTTATTTTGTTTACGCATTCGCTTTGCAAGGTTTGCAAAACTTGTAAACAAAAGTTTTAGCGAAAGTCAATTAGCATTTTTATTTTCCGAAAAAATCTTCACGCTTTATAATATTTGCAGTGGCTTTAGCTGTTTGTGCCGAAGTAACTAAAGTATAAGTTTTATATTTTTTTAGTCCGCACTTTTCTTGTATTCGTAAAGAAGCCTTATTAAAATTAAAGGCTGAAGCAAGGCATATGTCTACATCGTAGTGGTTAAAAACAAAATCCAAACAATGCTTTAGTGTTTCGGTTCCTAAACCTTTCCCCCAATAATTTTTTGCTAATACTATTCCAAGCATTACAACCTTTTTTTTATCAAACTCAGGAAAGACTTTTGTATCATATGAATGAAACCCGAAACTTCCAATACACTTTCCGTTGTCTGCATTTTTGTGAATAGCAAAAACATTTTTAGTTTTTATAAAACTTTCTAAAATCCTCGCACTTTCGTCGATGGACCTGTGCGAATTCCAACCTGCACTTTCTCCAACACCCGACACCTTTGCGTATTCGTAAAAGTCTTCAAGATCAGAATACTCAAAAAGTTTTAAAGTCAGTCGTTCTGTTTTTAAAACTATATTCGTAAGATCAATTTTTACATACATAAGTTTTCCTTAATTTTGCAATATATCAAAAGTATAAACTTTTTTCTAGTCTATGTGTTTTATTTGAATTGTAAAATACTCAATTATAAAAAGGCTTGACGAAAAAATGAGTTTTGAATAAACTTCTAAAAATGTTGACAAAAGATTTTGACTTTGATTTGCCTAAAAACTTAATTGCACAAGAGCCTTCGGGTGTGCGAGGCGAGGATAGGCTTTTAGTTTTAAACTCAAAAACAGGTGAGTTTATCGATAAAAATTTTTCGGACTTTCCCGAGCTAATTCCAAACGATGCTCTTTTAGTTTTTAATAACTCAAGGGTTCGAAAAGCTCGCACCTTTGCAAAAAAAGAAAACACAGGCGCGAATGTTGAGTTTTTGTTTTTGGAAGATTTTTACGAGGGGTGTGTTTGGAAGGTTTTAGCAAAAAGAGGAAAACGCCAAAACATCGGAGACACATATATTTTTCCTGATGGTACAAGATGTAAAATTATCGCGCCCAAAAGAATTTCCGAAAGTGTTTTCCAAAATGAGCTTTTGCAAACACAGTTTCAAGAAACCAAAAAAACAACAAGCGATAACTCAAGCGAAAAATTTTTACAATTCGAAAAGGTTTTAACTGATAAATGGTTTGAAACGAATGGGCGCATTCCTCTGCCACCTTATATAAAGCGAGATGACAACGAAAACGATGCAAGCCGTTATCAAAATGTTTACGCTACTGAAGTAGGTTCGGTAGCCTGTCCCACTGCAGGTTTACATTTTACAAAAGAGCTTTTGTCAAAACTTGAAGCTAAAAAAATTCAGACATTAACTTTAACACTGCATGTGGGACTAGGAACTTTTTTGCCTGTGCGCGCAGAAAAACTTGAAGACCACAAAATGCATTTTGAAAATTTTTTTATTTCGGATGAAGTTGCCACAAAAATAGAAAAGCATAAAGCCGAAGGAAAACCAATTCTTGCGGTTGGCACTACTTCATTGCGCGCACTTGAGGGAGCAGCTTTAGCGGGTGAAAAGTGCAAGTTAAAACGAGGCTGGCAGTCAAGCAATATTTTTATTTATCCGCCTTACGAGTTTAAACTTGTTGACCAACTTTTAACAAATTTTCACACACCTAGGTCTACCTTGTTAATGCTGGTTTCTGCTCTTGCGGGACGAGAAAATATTTTGCGAGCGTATAAGCACGCTGTTGCGGAAAAATATCGCTTTTTTTCGTACGGAGATGCTATGTTAATTTTATAAAACGTCTTTATTTTTTTTAAAGATTTTAGTATAATTAAACATAAGGATTTTTATATAAATTAAAAGTTTAAAACTTGAGACTTTTATAAGGATTAAAAATGAGTTTTATTTTTTCAATAACTGCCAATTTAATAGGTTTGTATTCTGTTTTGTGTTTAATACGAATTGTGATTTCTTGGTTTCCACAACTTCAAGATAATGTAGTTGCTAGATTTTTAGCTAATATTTGCGATCCGTTTTTTGCTATCTTTAACTTTTCTTTTTCGCAAGTTGGTGCTTTAAATCTTTCAAGCATCTTTGCACTTTTTTTCTTGTATTTAGTACAAAACATTTTTCAGTCTCTTGCTATTGCACAAAACTTTAATGCTTTTACTATATTCACAATTATAATAAATCTCGCACTTTCTTTAATCAATGCGATTTTAACTATTATATTAGTGATAGTTGGTTTGCGTTTGATTTTAGAATTAACTAGAAATAAAAATACTTACACGGAAGCCATCGATAGGTTTTTAGCTCCGCTGTATAATATTGCACAAAGTATAACTAGTGCAAGAGATCGAACTTCTTATCTTGTGTTTTTAACTGTTGTGATTTTGATTTTTAAGATAGTGATTTCTTTTATAAGTTTTAAGCTTTAGTGAGTTGCAAAATCATAAACATATTTGTGCTAAGTTTTTAATTTTCCCAAAAGTTTAATACACTTAGCACTATAGCTGTGCTTGTGGTTACGGCGGTTTCGGTTTTTAAAATGTGTCTGCCAAGTGAGCAAAAGTTAAAAGACATAGCTTTAAAAAGTTTTCGTTCTTCTTCTGCCCAACCTCGTTCGTTGCCAATACTTAAAAAAATTTTTTTGTGTTTAGTTTGAGTTTTTGCTGAAAAATTTGTTTCCTGTTCTTTTAGAAAAGTATAAAGTGGTTTTGCATTTTCAGTTAAATCAAAAACTATTTTTAAATCCTTGTTTGAATTTTCGGATGTTTTATCTTTAGAAAAATTATTTTCGGCAAAAAAATTTTTTAAGCTTTTGTAAACTTGCACTTTCGGAATAAGCGTACTTCCTGCTTGGCTTGCTCCTTCAAGTAAAAATTTTTCCATTGCGTCTTCGTTTGCCAAATCAGATTTTAAGTAAGACGCTTCTCCAAGCTTTGTCGGAACTAAGTTAATTTTCTGTACTCCTAAAGTAGAAAGGTCTTTTAAGCAACGCTTGAGTTGGATGGGGCGGGGAAAGCCTAAAATTATTTCGATGGGGAAAAGAAAATCGTTTTCGGTTTTTTCTGCAATAAAACTAAAACTTAAAAAACTTTCGTTAAAATCTAAAATCGTGCCGCAACCCTTTTCTGCCTTTACCCGCCCAGCTTTAAACTCATCGCCAACTTTTAAGCGTAAAATTTTTTTGCAATGTTTATAACGCTCATCCTGCGATTTAAAATAATAAGTTTGATTAGTTTTGTCGAAAATATCGTTTTCGGAAAAAAGAATAATATTCATCAATGTTAGAATATCACAAAGCCAAAAAAATTTTAAGAGTAAAGATTTGTGCTTGGATGCAGGACTCATTCTGCTCTCATCGCCTGCGAGTTTCATTGGTGTTCTACGGTTTGCTTAAGGTTAGGAATTTTTTGAAGAAAAAATTCCTAACCCCTCATTGCCAGATTTGCGTTAATGCTCATAGCTAGTTTAAGACCACTCACCATCCAAAGCTCACCTTGAAAAAACATCCTTGTTTTTTCAAGGTGGTCGAGTTTTGCAACCTTGAATACTTTGCTTTGTTGCAAAACATCGCCGTTTGCTTTTGTTCACTAGCTCGCCGTCCGTGGCGAGAGTAGCGTTTTTCGCAAAGTAAGGATAGTCTTATAAATGTTAATGCTCGCACCTACAAGCTAAAATCTAAAACACCATATAGGGCACGATTTCTTCAATGTAAATATACATTTCAAGGTTAGCATAAAATAAACCACTTTTCATAAAAAGGCGAGGATTATTCCGAATTAAAAGTTGCCCGCGTACTTCTCGGGGTTTGTTTTTAGTTAAGCTTCGGGCATAACGGCGAATGGCATCTTTTGTGGCATTTATGTATGCGGTATAAACGCCCGAGATTTCATCACTTCGCTCGCCAGTACCTGTGCCTCGTACAGTTTTATAAGAAATGCTCTGCCATGCGAATTGTCTTTTTGCAAGGAGTTCGTCTGAAGTGTATTCCGCATAGCAATAAAGATATGGGTATTCGGGAACAAGGTCGGTTATATTCAATGCGTCTTCTTTTATGTCGATTTTGTATTTTGGCTTAACTTCAAAATACTCATCGACTTGGCGAGTTTTATCGTAGGGCGTATACGAAAATTCCCAACCAAAAACCAAGCCCGAAAGCAAAAAAGCGGAAAGCTCGGTAATCGCTTTTCGGGGTGGTAGGGACGCTCTTGCGTTTTCTCCTGTGGCACCGGGAACTGTCTCTAAAAAAACCCAAACAGGAATCCTCGTAATTCTAGTTCCCTTCACATCGCCATAATGGGTATTGCTCAAAAGTAGCGGAATAAAAAAAATTAAAGTAGCGAGTAAAAAGCGTTTTTTTACCATAGTTCAAACCACCTATCTTATCGACAAAAAACATAAGGCTTTAAAGGTTACCGAAACTTAAAATTCGGAACAGCTCTTGACAGCGAAACTTTTTCTGTTGTTTAATTTATCGTGGGGTATAATTTAATTCTATTTTTTTTTATCTTCTAATCAAAAAACATTTGTACAAACTCATTTTTGTTTATTTTGCCAAAGTATTTTGTTAAGTCAACTTCAGATAGTTTTTTTTGAATTTCTTCTTTTGCATACAAACAGCCTTCAAGCAGATTTTCAAGTTCATAAATATCCGAAGTATAAAAAAAGTCGCCTAAAATTTTTAAGTTTTTTATTTTGTTGTTTTCAATATCAAAAAAAACTTCAATAGCACCATATGGAAAATATTTATATCTTTGATGCTCGGTATTTAACTGCTTACCATAATTCCAAAGCTTTTGGGAAAAACGCATTTTGTAAATTTCCTGCACACCTAAAAGTTCAGCTTCGCTTAATTTGTATTCAGTTGGGGTTTCACCTCGCTGAGCAAAGATTGATTTACACAAGTGAGTTTTAAATTCTTCGATGCTTATTTTATTTTGGAGCTGTGGAAAAATATTTTCTACCCGTGCCGAAACACTTTTTACGCCCTTAGCTTTTAATTTTTCAGGACGTACAGTTAAAGCTTTTGAAAGAGCTGTCAGCTCAACATTAAACAAAATGCAACCGTTGCTCAATGTTCGGTTTTCCCAAATTGCTTGAGACGCACCAATACATTTTTTCCCGTCAATTGTAACATCATTGCGTCCTGAAAGTTCAGCGTTCAAATTTAATTCCCGCAAAGCAAAAATAATAAATTCATAATATTTTTTAAAATCAATCTTTTTATTATTTTTATTTTTTTCGATTATCGAAAAATTCAAATTACCCATATCGTGATAAACGGCACCACCACCGGTAATTCGTCTTACAACTTTAATATTATGCTCATTTACATAATCAATATTTATTTCTGCATACGCATTTTGATTTTTACCAATTATAATCGAAGGAGAATTGATCCATAAAAAAAGATATGTTTCATTTTCAATTGGTAAATTTTTAAAACAATATTCTTCAAACGACAAATTGTATTCAGGATCATTTGAATGAGATTCTATAAATTTCATTTTGTATTCCTTTTTTTGCACAAACTTAACTCAAAGGATTATTTTATTGCGGCTTTTAAAGCTTCAACCTTATCAGTTTTTTCCCAAGTAAAACCATCTCGCCCAAAATGTCCATAATTTGTAGTTTTAGCATAAATGGGTTTTAATAAGTCGAGAGTCTTTATAATTCCCGCAGGACTCAAATCAAAAACTTCTTCGACAGCCTTTGATATCGATGTTTCACTTACAGTCGCTGTGCCAAAAGTTTCAATGTTAACTGAAATAGGAAATGGCACACCGATTGCATAAGCAAGTTGTACTTCACAACGCCGTGCTAGTTTTGCTGCAACAATATTTTTTGCCACATAGCGAGCCATATAACTTGCAGAGCGGTCAACCTTTGTCGGATCTTTTCCCGAAAAAGCTCCGCCACCGTGTCTTGCCATTCCGCCATAAGTATCCACAATAATTTTACGCCCTGTTAAACCAGTGTCTCCTTGTGGACCGCCTGTTACAAATCGCCCTGTCGGATTAATAAAAAATTTTGTCTTTTTGTCAATGAGTCCTGTGTCATTTAAAGCAGGAGAGATAACCCCCTCACGCAAAACAGCTTCAATTTGTTTTATGCTAATTTCAGGAGCGTGCTGATGTGAAACAACAATACTATCAAACCGCACAGGGGTAACTCCGTCATACTCCACAGTTACTTGAGCCTTTGCATCGGGACGCAACCAGTCAACTGAAGTTTTGCGTAATTTTTCGGCTTCGCGTAAAATCTTGTGGGCATACATAATAGGAGCGGGCATAAGCTCAGGCGTTTCATCACAAGCAAAACCATACATCATTCCTTGATCGCCTGCACCCATCTTGCCCTCGTATTCTTTTAGCCCACGCCCGTCAACACCTTGAGCGATATCAGGCGACTGCGAACGAATTACATTTAGTACCGCCATTGAATCACAGTCCAAACCGTATTCCGCATTTGTGTAGCCAATGTCGTGAGCAACCTTTCGTGCAAGTTCTTGAACGTCTACAAATGTTGTTGTTGTAATTTCGCCACCAATTAAAATCAAACCCGTAGAAGCAAAAACTTCACAAGCAACTCGGCTATTAGGGTCAGCTTTCAAACAAGCGTCCAAAACACAATCTGAAATTTTATCACAAAGCTTATCGGGATGTCCTTCACCAACGGACTCCGAAGTAAATTTTTTTAACATATTTTCTCCAACAAAAACATTATATCAAAAATAAAAAAATATACAAGAGTTATTGTTAAAGCTTTCTTGATGCTACTTCTTATAAGTTATATTTCTTACACAGGATAAAAAATATTTGACAGCTCTTGAAATAAATATCCACTTTTAGTATACTTTGACATTATAATAAAAGATAAAAGCCCGAAATGCTTTTGAAGGAAATTTATGACAATTTTTAATGAAGAAAAAAAAACAGACGAAAAACAAAACACAGATCCAATGCTTGAAAAATTTTTAGAAACAAGACAGATTTTGCTTTCAGACGAAATTAACAAAGACCTTGCTGAAAAAGTTATAAAAAACTTTTTGATTCTTGAAGCAATGTCAAAAACAAAACCAATTTACCTTTATATAAACTCTCCCGGTGGAGATGTGGATGCAGGCTTTGCAATCTTTGATATTATACGATTTATCCAGCCCAAAGTTATTAGCATAGGGACTGGTTTAATTGCTAGTGCTGCTGCCTTTATTTTACTTGCTACAAAAAAAGAAAATCGTTTTGGCTTACCAAATAGTCGCTACCTAATTCATCAACCCCTTTCTAAAATGCAGGGAGTTGCTACTGATATTGAAATTCACGCACAAGAAATAGAAAAGGCGAAGAATGCTATTAACAAGGTTATAGCAGACGAAACGGGCACCCCTTTGAAAAAAGTTGCCTCGGATACCGACCGCGACTATTGGCTAGATGCCGAAGAAGCTTGTAAATACGGACTGATTTCAAAAGTTATTACTTCTCGTAAAGATTTGCCTAAGGTTTGATTAAATTATGGGGCGTTCCCGCTCGCAAATACCTATTTGCTATCTAAATAAGTTTTTCTAGTGGGGTTGTTTACACTTTAGCGAGGAGCGTAGCTCTGGTTTGCTTAAGTGGGAATTTTTTCTCCAAAAAATTCCCGCCCTCGTTGCTACTTCAGCGTTGAAACTCATTCGCTAGTTTAAGACCGCTCGTTATCCGAGACGAGCGGAATGGCGGTTTTCACAAGTAAGGACAAGTCTTATAAAGGTTGACTTTTTGCAGATAAAATCGTATAATTCTAAGTTCGGGAGATTTGATTTTGTTAAATTTGAGCTCAAAGCAAAAAGGAATTATTTTTCTGGTTTTGTCGGCATTCTTTTTCGCATTGATGGCTTTTTTGGCAAAGCTAGCTGGTGATTTGCCTTCAATGCAAAAGGTTTTTTTTAGAAATTTAATTGCAGCGGTTTTTTCTTTTTTTGCAATGCTGTTTTCTAAAGAAAAATTTTTTGTTGAAAAAAGGAATTTGCCTTTTCTTTTTATGCGAATGTTTTTTGGAACGCTTGGGGTTTTGGGAAACTTTTATGCAGTTGACAGATTGCTTTTGGCGGACGCCGCAATTTTATCAAAGTTAGCTCCTTTTTTTGCAATTATTTTTTCATTTGTGTTTTTACGTGAAAAATTAAAGCTTTATCAAATCTTTGCAGTTTTGACGGCTTTTTTTGCAAGCCTTTTGATTATTAAACCGACTTTTGGAGATGCTGCACATATAAAAGCGGCTCTCATAGGAGCAGGTGGCGGAATGATGGCTGGAGCGGCTTATACTTGTGTGCGTTTTCTGTCTACACGCAAGGAGCGTACCGCTGTCATCGTATTTTTCTTTTCGTTTTTTTCCTGTCTTTTACTATTGCCGCTTTTTATAATTTTCTTTCAACCTATGACAACAAAACAAATTTTGATTTTACTCGGTGCGAGTTTATCAGGAACTTGTGCACAGTTTTGTGTAACTACAGCTTATTCAAAAGCTCCCGCCCGTTCAATTTCGCTTTATGATTATACTCAAATTGTTTTTGCTTCTATCTTTGGATTTTTAGCTTTTTCGGAAGTTCCTGACATTTTTACTTTTTTGGGTTTTGCAATAATTTTTGCGGTTGCAGCTTTTATGTTTTTCAAAAAAGACGACTAAGGCTAAACTCTATAATTATTCCACAAGTGGACTTGAAAAAAATACACAAATATTGTAAACTCATTTTTAACAAAGAGACTTCTATGCTTTTGATATCGAGGGAATAATGGCAAATAAAATTATAATGGATTCACTTCATCTGGATGACTTTTTAACAAAACAAGACCATGAATATATTTACGAAATGGAAACTTTGTTTGATAGCGTAATGAAGGATTTTGATACTTTTCACAAAGCGGATTCTACAAACTCAACAGAATCTCAAGAAAATATTATTAAAGCTTATGACAAAATGGGGCATCGTATGCAAGCTTTGTGCAAAACCCTTCCATCTATTAAAGTATACTCTTTTGAAACTGAACACGAAAACCAAGCAGAAGCTTCACGGGTTATGGCAAAATTACGCAAGGCTGAAACAAAGTACAACGAGTTTATCTATTACACTCAGCGTTCTTATGAAATGCTTTTTAAGCTTGCCTATACAGGAACGCGTAGTGACCAAAAAACTTATATGATGGTAAAAACTCCCGTGAATAATCCTGTGCAGAATTTTGCTGTGCATAAAATTAGCGACATAGATCATAAAATCGAAAACACTGTTATGTGTGTTATGTTGCGTGGAGCCTTACTTCCTTCTATGATACTTTCCAAAGAAATAGAAGAATATTCGTCGAATGCTTATGCAACACCTTTTGCGCTTTTTAAAATTCAGCGAGATGATGAAAAAACTGAAGATACAATGCAATATATTCTAGATTTGGAGCATTCCTATTTTAATCCTGATGATTTGCACGGAAAAGATTTAATTTTTGCTGACCCAATGAACGCTACTGGTGGCAGTTTAATCACCATTATCAACTATCTAGAAAAAATTGGAGTTAAGCCCAAATCAATAAGTTGCTTTCACATAGTTTCAGCACTAAAGGGAGCTTTACGAGTTGCTCGCACAGTAAAAAACTGTTCTGTTTATACGCTGTGGATGGACCCCGTTTTAAACGATGCTGCCTATATTATGCCGGGACTCGGGGATGCAGGAGATCGTATAAATGGTTGTGACAGCCAAGAACACCCTAGGGATATTTTGCAACTGCTTGCAGACTACGGTTCAAACATTGCGGGGCTATATCGCACACAACTTCGACAAATTGAAAAAACCGTTTTAAGCTCGCGATACAGATAAGTGTAGCTATTATTACATAAAAATTATCACAAGTAATAAACCTACGAAACTATAAATGAAACTCAATATGAAAACAAAACAGAAATTTTTGGAATAACTAACTCTTGAAATTTAACCGAATAAGAAAAGCGTATTTTCGGTCGCACATTCGTGCGACTACTTGTGGGAATCTTGATAACAGCAACTAAACTAGCTGGCAAATTTGAGTTTTATTCGTTAATCAAAAACTCGTTCAAATTTGCCCGAGCATAATCGCCACCGTATTTTTCCGCATGTTCGATAATCGCCTTGTTGATTTCGTCGATGCTTGCCTTTTCCCAATAAATGGTTTTCCCTATCCCCAATCCAATTTCGCCTCTCACCGCAAGCTTGTCTTCCTTGTGTTTTTTTCCGTCTGCTTTTTGCAAGCTTATATTGCAAGTATATAAATTTCCGTTTCGGGCATCAATTATATTTCCGTCTTCCCAAACACCTTTGGAAATTTTTTTTAAGTTGTACACCAAGGGGACTTTTGCTCGGAGACACTTGGGAAAATCTTCGCTCATCATCGGATGGTTTTTATAATTACGCTTACACTTGACACAAGTTTGGTCGACAGGTTTGTTTATTGCCAAAAGACAGTCGCCAAAAAGTTTTCCATTTTTTTCGTAAATTCGCCAATAACCAGAAGGCTTTTTTCCATCCATACTTTTCCAATAGCCTTCAACAGGATCTTTTGCAAAAGCAAAACTAAAACTCAAAACGGTTAACAAGCAAAGAGAGATAGACTTCTTCATTACACACACCTACTTTGTAAACAAGCAAAACTCTCCTTAGTTACAAGCACATCTTAAAAGTGAATGAGCCTTTTAATGTTTCCAAAATTTAGGCTAGACTTTTTTATAATAAAGTGATATTGTTAAAACTTATGAGGTTTTGAGAGGCTGTTTGTGGAAAAAATTGTTTTAGGTTTAGGTTCAAATGTTGGAAATAGTATGGAATATTTACGCAAAGCAGTAAAGTCTCTTTCCCAGCTTGTGCAAAATCCACAAGTTTCATCGGTTTACAAAACAAAACCTCAAGACTATTTAGCTCAGGCGGATTTTTTGAACCTTGTTTTTGTTGGCGATTATCAGGGAAGTCCTAAAAGCCTTTTAGCTTGTACCCAAAAAATCGAGAGGGAAAACGGGCGGAATAGGTTTAAAGAAGTAGCAAAGGGACCAAGAACACTAGACATTGATATTTTGCTTTTTGGTGAGCATATTGTAAATACACAAAAGCTTATCATTCCTCACCCAGCAATGAAAAAACGCCAATTTGTTTTAATACCTTTGCTTGAGATTTTGCCCGATTATGCCGAACCTATAAGTAATATACCTTATAGCTTTTTTCAAAAAGCGTTAGAGGAACAGGGTGTTGAAAAGCTTTGTAGCCTTTGGTAAAAAAATTAGGATATGCTATGGAAGATAATTTGACAGAAGAAAAAGTAATTTCAAGTACTGAGTTTAAAACAGAAAACTTTGAAGGTCCGCTTGACTTACTTTTGTTTTTGATTAAAAAAAATGAAATAAATATTTACGATATTCCAATTGCTGAAATTACTGACCAGTATTTGGACTATTTGGATTATGCAGTTTCCCCCGAGTTAGAAAATTTAACGGAATTTTACTTAATGGCTGCAAACTTAATTTATATAAAAAGCACAATGCTTTTACCTGTAGAAGTGAGTTTAGATGATGAGGACTTTGAAGATCCGCGTCAAAACTTAGTTGACCAATTAATAGAATATCAAAAATACAAACAGCTTTCTATTTTGATGGAAGAAAGGGAAGGGGAAACAGAATGGTTTTTTGAGCGTAAAAAATTCCAAGCACAACTTCCATTTGACGAGGAAGAAACTTGGCAAAAACTGGATACTTGGCAGCTTTTGACGACTTTTTCTAGGCTCATTGCAAATTATTCGGGAGAGCATCTTTTAGACATCTACGAAGAAGTTTCTGTAAATGAAAAAATAACGCTTATCGATGAACTTATCAGAGAAAAAGGCGAATGTCTTTTTACCGATTTGATTACACGCTGTGGTAATTTGCTCGATGTAGTTTGTGCATTTATGGCAGTTTTGGAAGCTGTTAAACTAAAGATGGTAAATGTTTGGCAACACACAATGTTCGGTGATATAAAACTTAAAACATACGAAGAACCCGTATATGATGCTTTTGAAAAAAGTGAAGTTCATAACAATAACGAAGTTGTGGAAAATGCTTGAAAAAAATGCGTAAATATGGTATAAACAACTGACAATGACAGATGAATTAAAGCTAGAAAAAGAAACAGCCCTTATAGACGCTATTCTTTATTTAGAAAGCCAGCCTGTTAGCGAAGAAAATCTTGCTCGCTATTCGGGGCTTTCACTTGATGTTGTAAAATTATGTATTGAAAATCTAAAAGAGGAATACTCAAGCAATACGCGGGGTATTGAGCTTTCTCAGATTATGGGGGGCTGGCTAATTGTTCCAAAAAAAGATTTGTGGGAGGAGCTTAAAGATAGGTACGGCAGAAAAAACGAAACAAAGCTTTCCCGTGCTGCAATGGAAACTCTTACCCTCATTGCATATAAGCAACCAATTACAAAGGCTGAAATCGAGGCGATTCGTGGTGTTTCCTCTGATGGTATGGTGCGAATGCTTATGGAAAAAGAACTTGTGCGCGAAGTGGGTAAAAAGGACTCGCCCGGTAAGCCAACACTTTACGGCACTACAAAAAAGTTTTTAGCCGTCTTCCAGCTAAATAGTATTGCCGACTTGCCAAAACCCGACCCAAGCGAAGCCGAGCGTTTTGAGTTAGCAAGGTAACTTGGTGTTATGCACAGAAACTCCAAAAATCTTTTAACGGCACATCAAATAATACTTGAAAAAAAATTAAAAATATGCTATAATTTAACATCTTTGGGGAATTAGCTCAACTGGCAGAGCAATTGGTTCGCAATCAATAGGTTGTCGGTTCAAGTCCGATATTCTCCAGTCATAATCATTGGAAACACTTTTAGCACGGAAAAAACATTAACCTAAATAGAGGGCTTAGTTTTTCTGCAGATTAAACGATTTAAGCAAACCGTATTTTCGGGCACACATTCGTGTGCCTATTTTAAGAAATCCAGAGCTACGCTCCTAGCTGGAGCGTAAACAGGTTATGCTACTCAAGCTGTAAAACTCAACTGCTTTGAAAAAAACAAGGATGTTTTTCTAGTTTATAATTACTTGTCTTTTTCGGTGAAGCTTATTCAGCATCTTTATAGTTCGTACTTTACATTTATAACTCCGTCTTTTGCATCGTCAATATTAACTTTATAGAAAAGTCCGACGCCATCAAAATAATTTGGTTCAATTTTTTTATCGTTTACGAACCAGCAATTTACAGCTTTTCCTTTTGGAATTGGCTCAAAAACTATCTCAGCCCCTTCTTCTTTTTTTGTACCTGATTTTAAATTCATCCAATTATCCCTAGGGTGAGCCCAAATTTTAGACTCGTCAAAGTTAATTTGCACAAATTTAGCATCTTTTTCGGTAAAGTGTACTTCTAAAACTCTCATCCCTTCTGTATTTTTAGGACAAACATCAGCATTTATTTTATACAATGTAGGGTTATTGTTGTCATATTTTTCACCATTTATATACCACATTTCTAGAGCTTTACCTTCTGATAGATTAGCCGTAAACATAAATCCTCGTTGATCATATACTAAGTCACCATTTTTGTATTCTTTTCCGTCGTCCCCCTCAACAATTATATCATCTTTCAAAACTAATTTAACCTTTTCAGCATCTTTTAGTTGACACTTTACTTCTATAGTATCATCTTTTGCATCGTTAGGATCAACTTTATATCCGAGTCGCCCGTTACTAATTGGTTCAATTTTTTTATCATTTATTAACCAGTAATCTACGGCTTTTCCTTCTGGACGTATAGGTTCAAAAACTATCCTAGTACCTTCTTTTATTTCTTTACCTGACTCTAAATTAGTCCGATAATCATCCATAATGAAAACATTAATATTAGATTCGTCAAAGTTAATTTGCACAAATTTAGCATCTTTTTCGGTAAAGCGTACTTTTAAAACTCGCACCCCTTCTGCATTTTTAGGACAAGCATCAGCATTTATAACGTCAGCTGTAGGGTTATAGTTGGTAAATTCTCTATCATTCATATACCACTTTTCAAGCATTTTACCTTCTGATGGCGTAGCCTCAAAAGCAAGTCTTCTTTGATGATATACGAAGTCGCCATCTTTGTAATATTTTGGATAGTCCTCATCCCAAACAGCTATATTTCCTTCTAAAACTAGTTTAACCTTTTCAGCGACTTTTAGTTGGTACTTTACATCTATAACGCCCTTATTTGCATCGTTAGGATCAACTTTATATATAAGTAGGTTTCCAAGATCTGGTTTAAAAACTTTGTCGCTTACTAACCAGTGATCTACAGCTTTTCCGTCTGGAAGTATAGGCGTAAAAAGAATCTCAGTATCTCCTTCTTTTTTTGTACCTGACTCTAACTTAGCCCAACCATCACAAAGGTTAGCCAAAATCTCAGATTCGTCAAAGTTAATTTTTACTAGGTTAGTTTTTATTGAATCAGTTTTCACTGAATTACATCCAATAAAAAACAACACAAAAAACACTAGCGATAAACTAGTAATGTTCAAAATCTTTTTCATACGTTTCTCCTAATAAACATATTTTATATATACAAGCATCCACAATTAAAACAGTAATGCCTATAAGTGCAAAAACAAAAAAAGCGTTTACACAGGTAGCTTTTAACACTACTGAATAAACGCTTATTAAAAAACCTAAAATATATAAATAAATTTTTATCGAATGGGGGGGGGGTAGAATAAGGGCGTGACTTTCTAGGCTATTTTTTAAGTTTAAAAAATAGCCTAGAGTGAAAAATACAAATGTTACAAGCCCTAATTTAAGCATAGAATTATTGTAATGGAATGCAGAAAAAAAATCAAGTGTTTTTTTATTTTTTTTTGAATTTGCGAGTAACGAGAACGCTTAAAAAATTTTATGTAATCATTTCATTCTCATCTTTTTGAAGCGGAAATTTATGTTGGATTGCACCAAAGGGGCAGGCGTGTAAGCAATCGTTACAGCGAATACAGTCGGGGCTGTTTGGTTTTTTGTAAGTGGGAATATTAAACTTACAAGTTTTTTCGCAGATGCGACAATTAACGCATTTTGTTTTGTCGACTTTGAGACCGTAAAAGCTAATAGGGTTAAAAATACCGAGCAATGCACCAAGTGGGCAGAGAAACCGACAAAAGGGGCGATATAAAGTTATAGAAAGTAAAGTTATAAAAATAGAAATTGCAATTTTGTTTGCAAAAAGAATTCCTGCAGCGGCTCGTAAAGTTTCGCTCATTGCCATTAAAGGTAGAGCAGCAAAAAGGGTGCCCGCGGGGCAGAGATATTTGCAAAAATACGGGTTGCTAAAACCAAATTTGTCTTTCAGTGCAAAGGGTAACAAAAATACAAAAACTGCTAAAATCACATATCGTAAATACGAAAAGATGCGAGCAAGCTTTTTTATAACGGGAGCTTTTTTCACAGGAATTTTAAAAAGCAAATCCTGAAAAAAACCGAAAGGACAAAGAAAGCCACAAAAAAATCGCCCCGCCAAAATCGCGAACAAAACGGTCAAACCCAAAACATATTTAGGTAGATGAAACCCCTCACCTGAAATAGTTGCTTGAATTGAACCTATGGGGCAACTTGTTAAAGCTCCCGGACACGAATAACAATTCAACACGGGCAAACAAATAATCTTTGATGAACCTCTAAAAATCTTTCCTTGTAAAAAGCCCTTAAGATTTCCATTGATAGCAAGAGTACCAAGAGCTTGAATATAATGCCGATAACGAGAAACTTTTTTAGAATGTACATCTTGAGTTTTTGATTTTTTCATTAACCTATCCCTATGCACTCCAAACAAATATTGACAGCCTTGCGTAAAACAGTTGCGCCTTCACCAGCAAGCAACCCTGCCACAATCGCTATAACAGCAAACACAAGTGTCATTAAAGCTAAAATGTTTTTTGTTTTTTTCATATATAAATATTTTACCAAAAGATAAAATTTTGTAAAGAGGTTTGATAATCTTTGAAAATTTTAACTTTTGTACGACTTGGGCTTTTTTGCAAAAAAATGCTCAAGTATTAAAAAGCCAAGAGCTTGCATCGGCTATAATTTTCTTAAAAATTAAAATATGCATTTCTTGACGCTTTTGAGCTGTATAATTATTCCAAGTTTCTAAAGAATATTGAGCTTTTATATTATCCTTAAAAGCTTTTACACTTTTAATTCTTTCTTTTTCAGAAAGCTTGCAATATATTTTTAAAACTTCATAATAAAAATATCCTGTCATAAGATTTAAAATAGGTTCATTAAACTTGTTTAAACAGTTTTCAAATTCTTTGCTAGCCTCAGAATATGATTTTTGCATTTGTAATGAAAAGGGCAAATAAAATAAAAGCCATTCGTCTTTTTTCCCACTGCGAATAAGATTTGAAACAAAGCTATGCAATTCAGAATAATTCCCAGAAAGAAATTTCCCACCTGCAAAATTCGGAGCAAGGCGTGACAAATATTCAGGCTTTTTACTGCGTACATAGGTTTCCAGCCTTTGCAAACCACTAAAATCACTCAAGAGCAATTGTACATCGGAAAGAAGATTTACATTTCTAAAGCTTGCCCGATTTTTATCAAAAACCTCTACTTCTAAAGTATGGCAAAGCCCTGTCCAATCCTCTGCCTCAAGATTTTCTATTATGCTTTTATTTCTAAAATACAAAATATTTATAAAAGCTAAAATAGCTATAAAAATCGGAGGGAAAAACCAGTTTTTTGATAAAAAAAACTTTGCAGCACCAGAAAAAGCCAGTAAAGGCAATATAAAAAAACTAACAAAAGATATAAATATGACGATATTTAAAGTGATAATTAAAATTTTGAACTTCACAACAGCCTCTTGGATTAAAATATGGGGCATTATATCATAAGGAGTGAAAAAAGTGAAGACATATAATGTTACAGAAATAGAGGATGATTCATATTTTTCAAATGACTTATATTTGGATGATAAGTTTTTACTTTTAATACAAGAACTTCCTTTTTCCTTAAATTTAAAAAAAACACTTGCTAATTGGAGTTTTGAAACTGTTTTATGCGAAGGCGAAAATCTCAAAGAAAAAAAAGAAGATTTGTCCGATGACTTTCAATTTGAAACTTTTTTAGAAAACCTAGAATCTGAAAAACTTTCAAAAGTAAAACAAATAAGAGAAGAAATACTTACAGGTGTCGAAGCAAGATTTCAAGAATTTTTGAAAAACATTGAAGAACTTCACGATACAGCAAAACAAGGGCTTACCTTAAATGTGCGAAATGTTGCCGATTTGGCAAAAGAACTCGTGGATTTTGTCCGTGAAAATAAAAAACAAATCCTTTTAATTCAACCTGATGCCTTTAGTAAAGATTTTGATTATATAATTATTCACGAAATGCGTAGTTCTGTTTTTGCTATTATAATTGGTTTGTATTTAAAGTTCCCAATGTATAGACTAATAGATCTTGCCATAGCTTGCCTAGTACACGAAATCGGTATGGCACGCATACCACCAAGTGTTTATAACTCAAAAGCCCCCTTAACAATAAAAGAAAAACAGATATTGTTGACACATCCAATAATTTCCTACAATATCGTAAATACATCATCATTTTCAAAGCCCATCTGTCTTGCCTGCTTGGAGCATCACGAACGGGAAAATGGTGGCGGTTACCCTCGAAGACTTGACACAAACAGAATTTCGTTCTACGGTAAAATCATAGCGGTGGCTTGTTCCTATGAAGCTGCAACGGCACCTCGTCCATATCGACAAGCAAAAAATCCCACCACTGTAATAATGGAGCTTGTAAAAAATGAAAACAAACAATATGACGACAGTGTTCTAAAAGCTCTTTTGTACTCAATTTCCTTTTTTCCAATTGGTACTTATGTGGTTCTTTCGGACGGGCGAGCAGCACAAGTTGTAGATGTAAACCCAGATGACCCCCGATTTCCAATAGTGAAGATTCTTGGAGAGCTTAGTCCAAGTGGCGGTCCAAAAATTATAGGTACAAATAAAATCAGTGTATATATTACTCGCACTATTAGCAAGGAAGAAGCAGAAACAATGATCGAAGTCGATTCTATATAAACACTTTCCTAACTAAAAATCTAAAACACAGTATCTCTGAAAAACCTTTGAAATATGCTTTATTTCTAAACATCCAAAATACAAATACATTTTATTGCTTAATCTTAAACTATCAAGTTTTTCAAAATTTTTACTTTTTTTTAATTTTTTTTTGCTTTTTTGTGTGCATAAAAAACTTTTTTTACTATTATTATTAATAGAGACCAAGTTAAAAAATGTGCGCACTAGCTTAGGTCATTTTTGGAGGATTTTATGAATACTATTAATTCAATTATTATCGAAGGAAATTTGGTGCGAGACCCTGTGCTAAAGGTTACACCAAATGGAACACCAGTATGTAATTTTTCGCTTGCTACCAACAGATATTACACTCACAACAATGAAAAGGTAACCGAGACTTCTTTTTTTGATATCGAAACCTGGGCTGATGTGGCAAAACAGTGCTCGGCGGACGGACGCAAGGGACGAGGCGTTCGGATTGTTGGACGCTTGAAACAAGACCGTTGGAAGGGTAATGACGGGAAAAATTACAGTCGTATTAAAGTAGTTGCGGACAATGTGGCATTTAAACCACAAAAGGTAGAAGCACCTACGGAAAAGGATGAAACTAAAAAGGAGGTAGCCGAAACAACTGTTGCATTTTAAAACTAAAGGGTATTTACACTTTTTAGAAAAGCTCTTTAAAGTGCAAGATGTCCTTGTGGTTTTCATTAAAAGTAAACATAACTTTTTTGAAAATCACTAAATAAAGAGCTAAAAAATTAGCACCAGATATGCAAAAAGCAACAAGAAAAGATCAAGTTCATTTTTTTACTCTAATAGCTGATTGTATGTTTGGTGCTTTTTTATACTTTTAACACTTGAAAAAAAAGCTAAAAAATGGAATTATAAGACGTGGCTAAAAAAAACTCTCTTTTTAAATGTTCAGACTGTGGATATACTCAAGCTAAATGGCTTGGGCGTTGTCCCAATTGTTCGGCGTGGAATACCTTTGAGGAAGTTCCTGCCGAAAACGCAAAATCTTCAAGCGTCTTTAGCTCTAACAAACTGGCGACAAATATTCCTCTAAGTAAGGTAAAAAGCCAAGATACTGAACGGCTTTCTACGGGAATTGCAGAATTTGACAGGGTTTTAGGCGGTGGTGCCGTTAAACGCTCGGTGAGCTTAATCGGAGGGGAGCCGGGTATCGGGAAGTCGACCCTGCTTTTACAAGTTGCTGCCAATTGCGGTAAAAAGGTTTTGTACGTTTCAGGCGAGGAGTCGGCGGGGCAGATTAAAGCACGCGTTGACCGTTTAAAGTTGAGCGTTGAAAATGTGGAGGTTTTATGTACGACAAATGTAAAGACAATCGAAGCTATTCTTAATAAGTTAAATCCAATCTTTGTTATAATCGATTCGGTGCAAACTCTTTTTCACGAAGATGCTGGCTTGATTCCCGGCACAATCAATCAATTAAAATATTGTGCCTTTGAGTTAATAAATTGGGTAAAAGAGCGAGACAGTGTTTTGTTTTTTACTGCCCATGTTACGAAGGAAGGTATAATTGCAGGTCCTAAGGTTTTAGAACATTTGGTAGATGCAGTAATTACATTCGAGCGGAATGATGAAGATTTACGTTTTTTGCGAGCAGTAAAAAATCGCTTTGGCTCCATTGACGAACTAGGAATTTTCGAAATGCACGAATCGGGACTTTTACCTGTGGATAATACAGCCTCCCTTTTTTTGTCAAGCAAGGCTTTAAATCTACCGATAGGTGCAGCAATTGTGCCTGTTTTTGAAGGAAGTCGAGTTTTTTTGGTGGAAGTGCAAGCTTTAACCGTACCCGCTAAAAGTTCCTTGAGCCGAGTTTTTTCTGATAGAGTAGAACCCGCCCGTATTAACAGGCTCGCGGCGGTCTTGGAAAAACGAATTGGTATAAGCTTTTCCGACCAAGATATTTATGTAAATGTGGCAGGCGGAATACGCTTGAGAGAAAGTGCCAGTGATTTGGCTTTAGCAATAGCCTTGTATTCAGCTCGGACAGATTTATTGCCAAATGAAAATGCAAGCTATGTAGGAGAAATAAGCTTGGCAGGAGAAATCCGTCCGGTAAAAAAAACAGCCACTCGTTTAAAGATGTCTGCGAGTCTAGGCTTAAATAAAATTTACACTCCCGAAAGTCGTGAACTTGAAACAGAACAAATTGATTTGGAAAATATTGAACAGGTAGTCGTAACAAGTTTAAAAGAAGTAATTTCTAAAGCTTTTGGCAAAAATTAAGCTTGGCTTATTTTTTCAACTTGGCTACTTTTGCGTAAAGACTTTTACATTTTATTTTTTACGAGTTTACGCAGATGTGTTTAACTTGCATTCTGTTTTTTTGCCCGCGAGTTTTATTGATGTTCTATAGTTTGTTTAAGAGAAAAATATTTTTTTAAACTCGCTATTTACAATCATTCAGTTCAGCATCTGCTTTTTAAGAGGTTTTACAACTTATCAATTTCGGCTTTGGTAAGACCTGTTAAATCAGAAATATCGGCAACATTAAATCCCTTGTATTTCATTTTCTTAGCTGTTTCCAACTTTGTTTGGTAAGCACCTTTTTGTATACCGCGCGCTTCGCCTTGACTTAAGCCTTTCATTAAACCAATTGCTATACCGTCTCGGCGGGCGTCCATTTCAAATGCGTTTATATTCATATATTCTTTCCTCCTCGCTTCATTTTGCTTTATTGCCTTTACTTTTTCGTCTAGCTTTTTAGTAAACTCAGTTGTTGCGGGCATTTCGTTCATATATTGCAATAAAGCCCGTAATTCCGGTTCTGCTTTTTCTGAAGCCTTTGTGTTTACGATAAGCTTTGTAGTGCCATCGTTAAAGACTTCGCTTGTTTCTTTGCATATCGATTTAATTGTATACAAAGGCAGGCTTTTTTTCAAGTGATCAAAAGTACAAAAGAAAATAATAAAAGTCTCGGGCAAATCTATATAATCTGCACCTTTGTCCAGCGAGCTTTGGTCGATAGCACATTGATAATAACGCATTCGCTTAGCGAGAAAACTCTGTTGAGCGGTTTGCATTTCAATGTTGTACAGTTTGCCCGTCGAATCCACCGCCATTATATCAAGTCGCACAGCCTTTGCATTATTTTTGCCCTCAAGCGTATCTTGTGGAATTATCCGAATAAGTTTGCCTACTTCGTTTTTAAGAATTATATTTAAAAGTTGTAGGCAAATCTCCTCTTCTTGCATAACTACGCAAAACATAAAATCATCAGCGATTGTTAAGTCTTCGAATGCTTTTTTCTGCCAAAACTCATTTTCTTTATTGCTCATATTTTTCCTCTCCATACATAAAGATAAGTTCGAAAAACTTCAGTTTTGGGGTCAAGTAAATTATCTAAACTCATAAGAAAACTCCTTTTTTTATCAGTTGTTCTATATATAATAATAGTTAAAAAAAACCAAAATGCACACAAAATTTGAAAAAAAGTTTTTTTGTATCACAAATTAAAAAAAGTTAAAACCTCTTGACAAGTTGTGTAACTACATAGTACAATTGCATATGCTTGTGTGAGTGGCTAAAATGAAAATAAAAAAAGAGCTTGTAAATAAAATATTGGATTCTGTTGTAACTACTGCAAGTTGTATTTTTGGTTATAATTTGGAAAAGCCGATTGAATATCATCATAACGAAGAATATCCACAATGGCGAAGTTTTTATCCTTGTGGCTGGAATGAGGATGAGGAAAAATATCATCTTGGTTGTATTGATGAAATTGATATAAAAAACACTTGGTGGAATCATTCGCCGAATGACAAAGAACATTCTGCTAAGCTGGATAAGTTGAAAGCAGAAACTTGTTTGACAGTTGTTTTAGCTCACGAAGTAGCACATATGTTTGAATCAAAAAATAAGCAATGTGTTTGGGATATGGAAAAACAAGCGATGAAATACGGATACGATATTGCTTTGGCTTTGGATAAAAACTCAAAAGTTATATTTGAAAATGCACCAAATTTGAGTGTGGGCAAAGAACCTGAAAAAATTAGTTATGCGGACATAGGAAAAGACAAGGAGCTGTGTCGGAACTTTCAATGGCAGGCATATCAAGCAATGATAAAAGCATCAAACTGCTAGTCAGTAATGTATCTCGCCCTGCTCGTTGGGGTTTCAAAAACATCAACCGCGTAAAGCGGACATTCGGGAAGTCTTTTTTTGATGCCCTCAAAAATGTACAAGGCTATTTTTTCAGCACTTGGGTCTTCACCAAAAAAGGGAATTTCGTTGAGGTGGCGATGATCAAGTTCTCCACAAACTTCTCGCAGGGCTTTTTTCAAAATACCAAAGTCTAAGAGCATACCCCCTTCGCCCAAGTTTTTTCCTCTTGCGTGGGCAAAAACTTGGTAGTTATGTCCGTGTAAACGCTCACATTTGCCATGAAAATTTGTCAAAAAATGTGCCGCAGCAAAATCGGCTTCAACTCTAATTTCAAACATAAGTTTAATATAGTGATAAACAAAACTTATGTCAAGTCTTTTTAATTAACACTCCAGCTAAACAAAGTTCGCTTTACTATCGGCGTTTGACTTTTTTAGTCGTGGTCATTTCCAAAGGTTCTTTTAAAAAAGTGATTCTAGAAATACGCTGATAAGGTTGCAAGGTTTTGTTTATGTCACCAATGATTTCTTTAATTTCCGCTTGAGCTTTTTTATCGCTTTCGTTTTCACCTCGTGTGCCATTATTTTTTTTATAGAGCAAGTCTGAAATATAAATTAAGGCTTCCACTTCTTCATCGGGTTCTTTTGGATGTGGTTTATATCCAGTAACAGTAAGTTGTTCAATTTCGTTATAGTAAAGCTGGAAACAGTTTTCAATTTCTTCAGGGTAAACATTTTTTCCACCGCTTGTTACAATAATATTTTTTGCACGTCCCATAAGATAAATAAACCGTTCGTCATCTATCCTTCCAAGATCGCCCGACTTAAAAAAACCATCTTCTGTAAAAACTTTTTTTGTTTCTTCGGGCATTTCATAATAACCCTGCATAACCATTGGACCTTTAAAACAAAGTTCACCTGTTCCGTATTCATCAGGGTTCAAAACTTTTGCTTCCATATACGGATAAAAATATCGTCCAACACTTTCGATTTTGAAATGCTCCATAGGATTGAGAGCTACTATCGGTGCAGTTTCTGTTAAGCCATAACCTTGTACAAAGTCAATTCCAAGATCGTTGTATTTTTTGAAAACACTTGGAGCAAGTGGACCGCCACCACAAATTGCAATACGAATTTCAGTTAAGCCGACTTGTTTCAATATTGAACCAAAAAGTTTTTTTCCAATATTTATACCAAAGGTTTTTTTCACAAAATATGAAAACTCCATCATTGCTCTCACAATGCCAGAAACTATCGGTCCCTTTGCTTTAACGCCTTTTAAAATTCCTGCGAGCAATTTGTTAAATAAAAGAGGCACACCTAAAAACATTGTAATCTTTCCCTGCCTTAATTCATTTAACATTTTAGTAACGGCTAGGGATTTTCCAAAGACAACTTCCGCTCCCACCGAAATTGTTTCAATCAAAACAGCTAAAAGCGTGTAGGAATGGTGCAAGGGCAAAAGTGCGTAAAAAACATCCGTATGAAAAATATGCATATGTGTTTGTGCAATATAGCAGTCTGAAACAAAGTTTTTATGAGTTAGCATAACACCTTTTGGGTTGCCCATTGTTCCTGAAGTAAAAAGAATGGCTGCCAAATCCGTTTCAGAGTTTGTGGGTTTTAATTTGTTTGGGTCGCCTGTTGGTTTGAGATTATAAATATAAGCTTCGCCTTGATTTTTATTTAAGCCGTAAACCTTGCCAAAACTCGCATCCGCTTTTGCGACATCGTAAAAGGTTTTATAATGCTCTTCATCAAAAAACGAAATAATAGGTTTTGCTCGATTACACAAACTCCTAATTTCGTTGTCGTTAAGAGCACAGTCTATCGGAACAACTACAGCATCTGCAAACCCCGCTGCAAAAAAAGCAACAGCCCACTCCGGCGAGTTTTTTCCCGAGACGACAATTTTATCGCCTTTTTTTACGCCCTGTTCCTTTAGCCACAGTGCGGTTGTTTTTACTTGGGCTAAAGCTTCCGCATAAGTCAGCGTAATTCTATCAGGTTCAAAAACTGTAAACGCATTCCTTTCAGGATAACGAGCGGCAGTTATCTCAAACATTTCCTGAAGTGTGGGCCATTCACCCGAAAAATGAGTACCACGAAAATCATCTAAAAAGCCCCATGTTTTACTGTTGTCAAATTTTGCCATAACTAACTCCAAATATCTTATTGATTATATAATAAAAACTATAAAAACTTCAAGCACTTGACGAAATTAAAATAATGTTCTAGTATTAAGACATCAAAACATTTTGGAGGTTGCAAAATTTATGAAAAAATTTTTTTCTTTTGTTTTTTTAATATTGCTAACTTATCTTTTTAGCTATTGTCAAACCAACCAATCTGCTCCCACTGACACAACAAAAACAACATACGAACAAGCTGAAAACAAGGAGACTGAATACACTAAAGCCGAAACAAAAACACAAACCACAAAAGAAAACGATCAAACTATGGATAAGCGTTTAAAACTTGTAAACGAGGCACAAAAGTATCTCGGCGTCCCTTACAAATATGGTGGAACTTCTTCTACAGGTTTTGACTGCTCAGGTTTTGTATATCGATGTGCTCTTGATGCTTTATCAATTGAGTTGCCCCACTCAGCTTCAAAAATAGCCGCCTGTTCCAAACGACTACCAAATGACGCAAAACCACAAATCGGAGACTTTCTTTTTTTTAACACAACAGGCACAGGAATTGCTCATATTGGTATTTATATTGGCGAGGGCAAATTCGTTCACGCTGCATCACAAGGTCCACGCATTGGAGTTATTATTTCAAGTTTGAGTGAAAATTACTGGAAAAGGTGCTTTTTGTTTTATGGCACTATTTTTTAGCTTTAAAGATTAAAAAAATACAATTTATAAATTACTGATAAAATGAACGAAATACAAAATCAAAAAAAAGAAGTCCGAAAAACAATTCGTGAGCTTTTTGTAAAAAACAAAGAATATTGTGCGGAAATAAAACTTGCCTTTGAAAATGCTAAATACGTTCAAGCTTTTTTTGAAAAGCTTGTGTCTAACAAGGATTATAAAACTATCTTTGGTTATGCGGAGCTTCCTGACGAATTTCCCTGTCTTAATTTGCTCAAATTTTTCAACTTACAAAAGAAAAAAATCACCGCCTTGCCTGTTGTAAAAGGAAACGAGCTTATTTTTCGAGAGTTTAATTTTACGAACGAGGCAGAAAAAACGAAAAAATCTAAAATCGAAAAAAGCCTTGTGGAAGGGGAAAGATTCGGCATTTTAGAACCCGATAAAACTTGCAAGGAGATTTTTTCTACTTTGAGTGAAGTTTCTGAAACCGTACAAGTTCAAAAACTTATCGAAGCATCTCCGATTTTAGTTTTAACTCCCGCCCGAGCTTTTACAAAAGACGGAGCGAGACTCGGTAGAGGCGGAGGTTTTTATGATAAGCTTTTTGCTAAACTTCAACACTTTCAAAGTATACATTCGGAAATTCAGTTCACGGCTGTAGGTCTCGTTTTTAGCTTTCAAATTTTAGAGCAAATACCTACAGATGCTAGAGATTTTCAAGTTCATAAAGTTTTAACGGAAAAATAAAAAAAAGAGTTACCCAATAAGGAGGAAAAGGGTAACTCTTGAGGTAGTGTGCATTTTCTACTGTCAATTGCATTATACTGAAAATTAAAAAAAATGTCAAGCCCTTTTTGTGTTTTTTTATAACATTTTTTAGAAAAAGTTTGAAAATAAACGAAAACTCTTGAAATTTACGGCTTTTTCTTGCGTTTTAAGCTTGGTTTTAGAAATGCTTTCAAAAAATTAGCTGTTTTATTATCAAATGAAAAAAGTCCCCACTTTCACAGAGCAAACTGCAACCATACTTATAATTGTGAGGGGAAAAAGTCCTTGCCTTTTTGCCGGGCTAAAAAGTCGTTATAACTATCAAGCCCGTCATTTTAGTGTTTTCATACCAATTACCGATATTCCCAAATAGTCCAGCTGGAAGACTAGTTAGGAGAACATCGCATAAAGTGTAACAAAAACAATTTTATTAAAGATACGCATTTATTGATACATAATAAAATACGGTCTCGGTTTAAGTTCAAGAACCTGCTCAGGAGTCATTAGTGGAATATCGTAGCCCGCCCCTGCCACTGTAGGCTTGGTAAAAAGCTTAAAAGACTTTAGCGGAATATTTTTTGCCAGTGCATTGTAAGCATAAGTTTGTCGTTTTAAATGAGGCGGTCCGTGCCCATCCGAGCATAGAATAAGTTGCACTTTTTCGTAATTGCTTTTTACTGCATAACGATTGGAAATCATTACAGCGTTGAACTGATGAATTACAAAAAAGCGACTACCTTGTATGTTGTTTTTTATCATATAGTCTTGCATCATTTGTTGAGCCATATTTATATCAGCACTTGTAACAGAGCCAATTTCTTTCATAGGTCTTGTAGTATGCCATTCTGGGTCAATCGCAAGATGAACATTAGGATATTTTAAAAAAGGCAATAAAGCATTCATTGCATTTTTTACACCAAACCTTCCAATTTGATGATCCAAAAACACATACCAACCTCGTTCGGCTGCATATTCAACATATCTTTTTACAGTTGCATTTGAAAGTAAGCCTATATCGCCACCGGGAAAACAGGTTCCGTAAATTATATAAAGCACAGGAATTACGCCTCGCTCACCATTTGCTTTGTCGTACATTTGAACATATTCATCCAAAATTGGGTCAATATCCTCAAGCTTATAACGCCCCAAAACACCCATTGTGTACGCCTTAGGTTTTCCGTAAATGCCAACGAGATCGTTATTTAGCAAAACTGATTGCAAACGAGTTTGGGCATCTTTTTTCGCAGCTTCAATTTCGGTTAAAGCTTTAACTTCATAACCTGAATTTTTATCAGTAAAGCTGTCAATATATTGGCGAAAAAGAGCCTTCGGAAAAACAGGATTGACACCGGCTTGCACTACTTCGCTCGTAGCTAAAAACACACTGCCAGCCAACAAACAAAACAAAACAAAAAATTTACGCATTATTTCAATTTTCGGAAAAAAACATAAAAGCTTAAGAAAAAACTAAATTTACTTTCCACCCAAAACTTAGTATATTTTAACATTTTTAAGAAAAGCTTCACTCTCGCCACGGACGTCGGGCTGGTGAACTGTGCTTTAACTTTTATAAGACGAGCCGTGCTTTGTGAAAAACGCTTATCCGCTCGTCTCGGATGACGAGCGGTCTGAACCTAGCGATGAGCTACAACGCAAAACTGGCAAAGTTGGGACAAGAATTTTTTCTGTCAAAAATTCTTGTCCGTAAGCAAGCCAGAGCTACGCTCCTCGCTAATGTGTCAACAAACTATGTTTTACAACATAATTTTGTTAACTTAAAAAACTCGTTCCAAGTAAAGTTGTTTAATTATTTTGATAATGTGGTTATAGCAAAATATTTTAAACGCATTTTCAACCCAAACTTAAATTACTAGTTTCCAAAAACAACCGAGTCAATTTTTCCATCAAAGTAAACTAAATCTCCTTCAGGATAATTCCAAATAGCCTGCAAGTTTGTGGGAAAGTTTATACCTTTAGAATTTTTTGCATACTCGCCACATTTTGCAGTCCATTTCAAATCGCGAGATTTACCATTTTCTAACATACCTCTATTGTTGCAAACAAATTTTGTCATTTCGTAATTGTCATTAAAATAAAAAGTTCCACTTATTGTAATATCGCTTTCGTTCAAGCTTGCCAAAACGGTATACGCATCAACTTCAGTAAAAACTGCACCCGAATTTAGCATTGCCGAAGGATTAAAAATTGTTTCTGCCAAATAAGTTACAAGATTGCCCTTTACCAAAGGCTTTCCTCTTTCTGTGAAAATAGGAAAACACTTGGCGATAACACCTTTCATAAAAGCCTCTCGTCCATCCAAAAAATCATATCCATAAAAAGGCAAACCCAAAAAACTTGTGTCTATAAAAGCCAGCCTCGTAATTTTTGAAGCAAAATTATATTGTGTATAATCGATTTTGAGCTTGCGTTCTTTCGTTTGATAAAAGTCAACATTTTTAAAACAAAGCGACATATACTTGGCTTTCTTTTTTCCAATGTAGCCGTTACGCTTTACAAATTCTTGAATCGCTTTTGGAAATGCGACAAAATCTTCCTCTGTGTAAACTCCTTCAAGTTCTTCGGTAGCATCAAGTAAAGATTTAACATCTCTTTTGAATTTACTTTTAAGTGGTTTTATTGGCAAAACCATAAAAATCAAAAACACCAACAAAACAATCAATAAGCCAATAAAAATTTTTTTCATCTTTAACCTCAACGGAATAATATTTTAGTGAAAGTTTATTTTTTTGTCTAGCATTTCAAAATTGCGTTTTGTAAATCATTGACAAGTCTTTTACTTTTTGGTAGAGTGGGGAGATGAATTTATAACTAGGTGGATTATGACACAAGCGGAAGCGGTTATTTTAACCTTAGAAAAACTTGGTGGTATTGCTACATTGGGACAATTAAATCAAGAGGTTTTTAAAATTAAAGAATGTGAGTGGAAAACAAAAACTCCATTTGCCTCGATTAGAAGAATTGTTCAGCTAAATAAAAATATTTATAAAATCAAGCCTGGTTTGTATGCTTTAAAATCTTTCCAAAAAGAATTAGAAGCAAAAGGCTTTTTTATCGAAAGTGAAAAAAATGCTAACTCAAAAGAAATGCTTATGTTTAATCATTCCTATTATCAAGGCTTGCTTTTGGAAATAGGTAATCTAAAACTAAAAAAAACCTTTGTTCCTAATCAAGATAAAAACAAACTTTTCTTACATCAAACACTTGGTGATATTCGAACGCTTGATAACTTACCTAAATTTTCTTACGACTTCCTTGTGCAAAGAAGTTCTACGATTGATGTAATTTGGTTTAACGATAGAAATATGCTTGACTCATTATTTGAAGTCGAGCATTCAACCGATATACAAAACTCACTTTTGAAGTTTAATGACCTACAGGATTTTTATACAAATATGTATATAGTTGCTGATAAAAAGCGAAAAGATGAATATAACAAAAAAATTGCTTATTCGTCATTTACAGATTTAACAAAAAACAAAAGAGTAAAGTTTTTGAGCTATGATAATCTAATAGAACTTTACAATATGGAAATAAAGAAACAGTCGCTACCAATCACTATTTAAAAATTTATAGGAGTGTTAAAATGAAATATAAAGTAACGATTGAAGAAACTATTGTGGAAACCTTTGAAGTTGATATTCCTAAAACTTGTGAACCTCTTTCGTTTATCGTTCAAAATTATAAAAAAGGCAATTTAGTATTATGCCCCGGAGAGTGTCAATTTCGACAAATGAAACTTCATAACTGCAATGATGCAACCACTAGTGATTGGATAGAATTTTAGTTGTCGATATTTAACACACTCAACCGAACAAATTATATGGGCTCGTAAGACTGAAAAGCATAAACATATTTTTAATTATCAGCTTATGAAAAAACTAAATGATAATAAGCAGATGAAAGATGTTTGGGCAATTTCAGCAATAGCTCCGTGGGAAAAAACTTGTGGAAAGCATCCGACACAAAAGCCTTTAGCGCTTTTAGTTCGTCTTATTTTAATGGCTACAAATGAAACAAGTGAAATACTAGACCCTTTTTCTGGTAGCTCGACTACTGGAATTGCTGCAAATATTTTAAACCGTAAATTTACCGGTATCGAAAAAGATGAAGACTTTTATAATATTAGTATTGCTCGCAAAAAAGAATTAAATAATAAAAAAGATGAATTTTTAGCAAAAATAAAAGACCTTCAAAAACTTTTACAATACGAATTGCTTTGAACGGAAATGCATAATTATTTACGATAATTTTCATTAGATTTTTGATCGCTCCCTAAAGTATTCTGTTAATTTTTTGCGTATTCTTGTATATTTATGGTTGACACAAAAAATTAACAGAAACTTAGATATTTAAAAAATTAAAACTCACTTTGAATCAGTTTAGATTTTTTTAATTTCCGAATGAAACTTACCCGGTTTTTTTATACTATTCATAACGGGGCAGCTTGCTTCTACCATTTCGACTAACTTTTGTAATTTTTCATCCGGTTCATCAGAGTCAAAAGAAAAAGTCGTATGAATATCGTGAAACCCTGAGCCATTTTTAGCATAATCATCGGATAAAAGTCCCGTTACTTCAACATTGAAACTTTTAACCTTAAGTCGCATTTTTTCGATTAATACGCTTGCAATCATCGTTTCACATCCGCAAATTGCTGCCGACAAAAGAGAAGCAGGACATCCCCCTTTGTCATTGCCGCCAATTTCTTTTGCCAATTCGATATACAGATAACCACCTATCCAATAGCTTGCACAAAGACGAAGAAGCAAAAGCTTTTCCTGTTTTATGGGCTTTTGATTTTTTAATGCCGTACTAAATTTTGTACCGCTTTTAGGTTTTTTAACTTCTTTCATACAAACCTTCTACTTATGTAGATAAAATTAGTTTACCATAGAAAAAAATAAAGTCAAATACTCTTTAAATTATGGAAAACAAACTTCTATAAATATAATGAGTAAGCTCGATTTTTTTTCACACCAATCTCTTTGTTGTCTACAAAATAAAATCAATGCTAATTGTAACAATAAAAATAAATTTTTATAGAATAAATATAGCGTTATAGTACTTGTAACAAAAAATATAAAATGTTATAATTCTTTAACATTATTATAAAGGTTAAAATTCTAATAAGCTAATTTTTTAGTTCAAAGGGATTTTACTTACAGAGGGCCACTTATGGAAAACAATTCTATTTTTATCTTTTCAAGTTATATTGCCTTTTTTTCATTAGGTATGTATTTACTTTTTAAAATAAGAGCTGTTAAAAATGCTGTCATTTTAAAAAAGCAAGGTATCCCCGAGTATGTCGCAATTGCTATATTAACATTAGCTTTTTCAGGCTTTCAAATGTTAGCGTCAGTATTTGCATTTAAGGTTGGAAATGCTTTAGTAAATATGCGTACAGGGATAGCTATTGCCTCAACTATTTTATTAGGACCTATTCCCGGTGTTATTGTTTCTATAGCAGGAGCATTTTATCGGTATACTTTAGGTGGTTGGACTTGCATACCTTGTACGATAGCAACTGCTGGCATAGGTGTAGTCTTTGCGATTGTCGTTTTCATTTATGAAAATAAAAATAACAAAAAAATTAAAATCACTCCTAAAGTTATATTAATATCCGTTATTACTAGTGCTTTGTGGGAAGTTGTTCATCTGCTAATACTAGTTCCATTTTTTGGAACAAAATCATATAACGAAGGCTTTGAGATAATGCTAAATGACTTCTTTTTACCTATGGTTTTTGCAAACTCTATTTTAGTTTTTTGTTTACTATATTTAACCCACGATTTAGGCAGTCAAGAATATTCTCAAGATATTGCCGAAGAAAAAGAACGTCAGTTAAAAGAAAAAATTAAAAGTAACTCAGAAATAGTTAATCAGTTAAATGAGGTTATTGCGAGCTTGAGTACAGAAAGTGATAATTTAAATCACACTGCAAGCTTAACAGCAGAATCTATAAAAAAAATTAATACTGGAATTGATAATCAAAAAACAAGCCTCACATCTCAATCTAATAGTGTTTCGCGTACTGATGAGCTGGTTTCTGATATAACACAAGCTATCGGGACTGTAAACGACAATATATTCAAACTCGTTGATGATATCGAAGCCAGTTCTGGGTCTGTTGAAGGTATGGCAAAAAGTATCGACTCAACAGGGGAAATGTTCAAACAAAATAACAATCGTATTCAAAATCTGTATAATGCGTCGGAAGCAGGAAAAGTGGAAATTTCTAAGGTAAATAGCGTCTTAGAGGAAATCTCCGACCAGTCCGAAAAACTTCAAGAAGCAGGAAATATTATAGAAAATATTGCATCACAAACTAACCTTTTGGCTATGAACGCAGCCATTGAAGCAGCCCACGCTGGTGACAGTGGAAAAGGATTTGCAGTAGTTGCTGGTGAAATCCGAAAACTCGCCGAAGAATCCAGCAAACAGGCAAAACAAATTACATTACTTTTGAAAGAAACGACTAAAACTATTTCTGAACTAACAACTTCTGGTGAGGCAACTGAACAAGCTTTTGATACGGTGTTTGATTTAGCTAAAAAAGTTGCAGACCAAGAAATTATTATAGTTAATGTTATGAATGAACAGCAAACAAATAGCCAAAATGTTTTATCAATTATGAGAAGTATTGATGGCGTTACTAAAAATGTAAAAAACAATTCAAATATAATGTCTGAAAATAGTAAAACCGTTTCTAAAGAAATGCTAGAGCTAGCTACTCTCACTAAAAGCGTCAATGAAAATATGAAACTTATAATTACAGAAACGGCTCGTATTAACGGAATTATCTCAGGAATTGTCGAAACAAGCAAAAACAACAAAAATAGTATAAACATATTAGCACAAGTTGTTGCAAAATTCCAAGTGTAGGATTTGTTTTATTAAATTAGTCGCCTAAAATATCGGCTCCTTATTTAATTGTCGAGTTTTGCTGACCCAAAACATCGCGTATTATAGTGTGTGCGTTTCGCACACGGGAATTCAGCTCTTTCGCAAATTGATATTTGCTCAATCGCTGAATTTATAAGTTGACAAAATGTACACCATTTTTGACAAAATAGTATAGATAAAATAATCAAAATATGATATAATTAAACTTTGGGAGTTAGATTTAATAGTGCGAGATTTAACAGTTGGAAAGCCGTCTAAAGTTTTATTGCGATTTTGTTTACCACTTTTTTTAAGTGTTATTTTTCAGCAACTTTACAATCTAGCAGATAGTGTAGTAGCTGGACAATTTATAGGTGAAAACGCTCTTGCGGCAGTAGGCAATAGTTATGAAATTACCTTAATCTATCTTGCTTTTGCCTTTGGTTGCAATATTGGCGGTTCGGTTTTAACGGCACAATTTTTCGGTGCAAAAAATTACGAAAAAATGAAGTCAAGTATAAGCACCGTTTTTATTACAACAGCTATAACTTGTTTAGGTTTAATGCTCTTTGGTTTTGTCTTTGGAAAAACTTTGCTCAAAGCCATTCAAACGCCGGACAATATTATGCAAGACTCGCTTGACTATCTAAACATTTATACTCTTAGTTTACCATTTGTATTTTTTTACAATTTAGCAAACGGACTTTTTGCCGCCTTTGGAGATTCAACAACTCCCTTTATTTTTTTGGCAGTTTCATCACTCAGTAATATCGCAATGGATATACTTTTTGTTGCAGTTTTTAATATGGGAGTACCGGGAGTTGCTTGGGCAACGCTTATCTGTCAAGGCTTTAGTGCTGTTGCTTCTATACTTGTATTATTAAAACGATTAAAAAAAATACAAACTACCGGCAAAATCCAATACTTTTCGTGGCAGATTTTTAAATCTTTTACTGAAATAGCAATTCCAAGCGTTTTACAACAAAGTTTTATTTCGGTTGGCAATATTTTTATACAAGGAATTATAAACAGTTTCGGCTCGACAGCGACAGCCGGTTATTCGGCAGCAATTAAATTACAAAATATGGTGATTTCTGGTTTCACTACAATAGGCAATGGTATTTCAAGTTATTCCGCACAAAACTACGGAGCCGAAAAACACGAACGAATTATAACGGGACATAAAGCTGCATTAAAATTAGTTTGGTTAATTGCAATTCCGCTAACCCTACTCTATTTCTTCGCAGGCAACTTTGTTTTAAGACTTTTTTTATTAGACGAAGCCGTTGAAGCTAAAAAAGTCGGCTTACAATTTCTAAAAATAGTCGCCCCCTTTTACATCATAGTTTCTACAAAACTTTCAACCGATGGCGTACTTCGTGGTCTTGGCTTGATGCGTCCATTTATGATTGCAACTTTTACCGATTTAATTTTACGCGTCCTATTTGGCTTTGTCTTTTCTGCATCATTCGGTCTAATCGGTGTTTGGTACGCTTGGCCCATCGGCTGGCTAATTGGCACTATAATGTCATATATTTTTTATCGTATCTATGTTTACAATAAAATAAAAAGTGCTACTATATAATAATATTAGGGCGTTCCTTTCGCTATTCGCTCAAGGTCGGCGTGCTACGAACTACGCTATCGCTTCGACCAAAACCTGCACGAAAATATCGTGCAGGTTTTGTTTTTTGTGGTGAATTGATATTCACCACAAAATCCTTCGCATGCCTAACGCAAGTCGTCCTGACGGTCTTGCTAAGCTTAAACCTAAGATAACTAGAATTACACTCTTAGTTGGAGCGTGAGACAGACTATTAACACATCAAGCTATTGTTCAACGATCCTAGCTCCCAAGTTTTTGTTTAATACTCTCCAAGACAAAATCAGGGGTTGAAGCTCCTGCAGCGATACCGAGTTTTTTTGCAGAAAAAACTTCTGGGGGCAGTTCGTCAGCGTTTTCTACTAAAAAGGAGTTTGGTTGTATTTTTTTAGCAGTTATAAAAAGACGGTTTGTGTTAGTGGAGTTTTTTCCACCTACTATTAAAACAGCATCACAAATATGTGCGAGCTTAATTAAAGCGTCTTGGCGTTTTTGGGTTGCGGGGCAAATAGTTTTTAAAACATTAAAGTTTTGCTCGCATTTATTGTCCGATATTGCGGAAACTTTTTGGGAAAAAACTTTTGCGATTTCGTTGTATTCGGTTTGTTTAAGAGTCGTTTGAGCAATTAAACAAATTGGGAGGTCTGCACTTGTAAGTTTGAGTGCTAGTTTTTTTGCTTCTGCAAGGTTTGCAATAATTATGCATTTTTTTTTCTCAGCCAAATCTACATAAGATTTTATACTTAAAACTTCTTGATGTTTTTTTTCCCCCACTAAAATAACATTGCAATTTTCTTTAGCAGCTGTAAAAGCTTTTTTTTGACTTTGAAGTACGTGGGGGCAGGTTGCATCAATTACAGTTTTAAAGTTTTTTTCTAATTTCATTTTTGCTTCCACTTCAATTCCGTGTGCACACACAATTATTATTGCGTCTGAAAAATTTTTATTGAGTGTTAAAGCGGTTTGTTTTTCAAGAGCATAAATTTTTTTGCTTTCTAAAAATTTAACAGCTTCGTTATTATGAATGAGTTGGTCAAAGGTAAAAATTTTTCTTTGAGGAAAATCTTCCCGCAGTTTTAAAGCAGTTTCCATTGCTCTTTTTACACCAGAACAAAAACCTAAAATTTCAGCTTGGATAATTTCTTGTTTCACGCTTATTATTATAACAAGAAAAAAAAATACTACAAGTAGTGTTTTGATTTTAGTTTTTACTTACGCTATATTTTTCTGTAGCGGGGAGCGTAGCTCTAGTTTGCTTAAGGTTTTGGAATTGATAAATTCCAAAACCCCACTTTGCAACTTTTGCAAAAAATACTCAACGCAAGTTAAAAACCGTCCACTGTTCAAGAGTGGACGGATTATTATATTTCGCTTTGTTTTTCTTACAAAAGTTAAAAATCGTTTAAGTGTAATCGATGGATCTGAGAATGCCGTTGAGCCTACTAATTGGGTCTTCGTATTCTCGGAAAGTAAAGCCGACGTGGTAGCCTTTGTCGGAAACGGCTGTGATGGTTTTGCCTACGCAGTTGTTGACGCTTGTGCCGTTGACATAGGGGAAGTATTCTGGTTTGTTTATGTTGAGATGGTAGTCTCTGCCGTCATATCTAACGCTTGCAAGGTTGGCAGGGAATTTAACTAAAAAGATAATAAAGTCGTCTCTATTGCCACCACCGACTGAAAGTTGGCTTCCCGGTTTCATTACGTGAATGTTTCGTTTGCCTATTGCTCGATTTTGATTAAAAACATAAATCTCTGTCATACCTGATTGGGTTCGGTTTATGTGGATTTTTTCTTCGGTGTAATGTGCTACGGGAGTATATTGGTTTGAGGTTTTGTTTAAAAAGGCGGAGCGTTGTCTTGCTTCTTCAAGTCTTTGTTCCGCAAGTTTTTTTGCGTAATCGTTTGAAGCTTTGGTAGTTTCACTGGAAATTGTGGAATTCGTTTGACCAAAGCTGTTTAGAGTGTTTTGTGCTTTCGAGTCGCTAATTGCTCGGGAAACAGAAGAGGATGATTTTCTTCGCAAGTACAAAAATAAAAGCAATAAGAGCAATAATAATAAAGCACCAAGGATTGCTATAGCTATCCAAAATTTGCCACTTTCATAAAAGCTTTCAAACCAAGTGGGCTTTACTGTTATCGGGAGTTTTGTAACTTGGGGAAGTACCGCTTTGTTTTCTGCAAAGTTTAATCGTAATTCGATTTCGTACTGCCCTCTTGGAAAGTTTTCCTTTGGGAGTTTTACCTTTGCGTCGACGTTTGCAGTTTCGCCCGGCGGAATAATTACTTTACCGTTTTTTACAGAAAGGTTTGTGGATTTGCCCTCACTCAAAATAGATAGGCTTTCTAGGTCTAGCTCTACAGATTCGTTTGAGGGGTTTGTAATTTTTAAAGGCAAAGATAAATTCTGACCGACCGCTTCAAGCGAACTTGGAAACTCAACAAGCGGAAGTTTTGTATTGTCTTCATTTATTACAAGGTCTTTGTTTGGGTCCTTGTCCAAATTACTAGTTTCAATGCCCAGACTGTCTGTTACAGTTTCCGAAACATCAGTATAAGAGTCCTCGACTATTCCAGTCTGTGGACCATTAGCAGCATCTTCATTTGAAGTAGAATCCCAATCGCTCGTGTCGGTTTTACTGAGATCGCCACTTACGCTCCCTGTTCCTGTGGAACCTGTAGTATCAGCGTCTCCTGCATTGTTTCCTTGTGAGGAGTTTTGTCCTGAACCGACATCCCCCTTGCCAATTGTATCTGAACCTGTGCCAGCTATACCCGTTGAACTTGTTGAGCCGTCTGAATTTTTTCCTGTACCAGTAGACTCTTTTGAGCCTGTATTACTGCCTAAGCTCATGCCAGTTGTACCCGAACCAGTCTTGCCTGCAGTTTCGGCAATACCAGAAATTACATCTCCGTCAAGATTTTTAATAATTACATTGTCGGGAAAGGGGAGCTTTACAAAATACACCTTCCAATTATCAGAGCGAATATCGTTGGCAACATTGGAAATTTTGTTTTTAAGTTGCTCAGGTCCATAAGATGAGTACTTGCTCGTTTTGGGAGGATTAAAAATACCGTCCGAAATAATTATTAAAATTTTTTCTTTTGCGCCCGTTTTTAGGTTGTGGGTAAAATTTTGGGCATAATCAAAGGCGGAAATAAGGTCAGAGTTTTGCCCAAGCTGATACAAAAGCATAAAGCGAGAAACGATTTTTGAAAGGTCTGTCTCGCTTTTTACTTCTTGCGAAAGTTCATGTCTTGCTTTTGCGTTAAACGAAATTATATGTATTGTGTCGCCTATGCGAACAAACTTTGAGTTAATTTCATTTAAAACACGTCTGTTAATATCATCATAGAATGGTAAAATAGTCCCTGATGTATCCATCATAACTACAATGTCTGCTTTTTCTTGTCGATTTTGTGCATAGATTGGCACAACTATACAAAAAGCAAAAAAAAGAAAAGCAAATTTTTGTTTCATAAAAACTCCCGCCACAAATTTTAACTTGTTAAAACAGTCATTCTATGTTAGCGACCTTAATCTCCAAAACTTTATATTTTTTATTTTTATCCATAATCTTTACTTCAAAGGTTTCGTTTTGTCTTTTGTTTAACAAGGCATTTCCCAATGGTGAAAGGTAGGAAATAATACCAATATCAGGATCAGATTCCCAAGGTCCTAAAATCGTATAAACTTCGGTGGCATTGTCGTCTATGTTTTTTACTTTTACTTCTGTGCCAAAACCTACTTTTTTTGTGCTTACGCTAAGTGGGTCAAAAATCTCAGCTCGCTCAATATCTGCTTGTAAACGAGAACTTAAATTACTGAGCTTTGATTGTTCCTCGCGAGCTGCCTTGTATTCCGCATTTTCACGAAGGTCACCCAAGGCAAGAGCGTTTCCTAAATCCTTTTGGTTCTGAGGTATTTTTACATCTATTAGATTTTGTAACTCTTTCTTTTTTTCCTCAAGCTTGTCAGCTGTAACTATTAAGCCTAATATAGTTGTTTCTTTTTCCTCAGAATCAAACAAACTAATATTTGGGAACTTTCTCTGAATTTGAACTCTAAGCTGCGATTTTAATAAGGGGTCTAAACCCTTTACATCTGAAATTAAAATATAAAGGCGAGTAGCCGTTTCTTCATCTGTTTCTTCCACAAATTTTTCTAAAAGCTTTTCTTTTTCAAACAATAAGCTGATAACATTTTTTATCGTTCGCCGGTTTTCTGTTGTATTTTGTCTATTATCAATTTCTCGATAACAAAGGGCTAAAATATGTATTAGAGCGATGAGCTGCTTTTCATATTCAATTTCAGCCCCCTTAAACCATTCTGTATCTGTGGCATTTTTAAAAAGCCAAATAATAGCCTCTCTGAAAACACCCGGATTTTCAAAGCAAGTGTATAAAAATTCGCGAAGCTTTTCTTCATGCCCTTCGTCAATGAGAGCGTCAATAACTTCTTGCGAAAGTACTGTCGGAAAAAGCTTAATGTATTCGTCAGACCAGCTTGGAATTAAAGATTTAACATTTTTCAAAAAGACTTGCTTTAATTCCTTGTCTTTTATCGCAGCATAAACTTCTGATGGGTCTTCAATTTGTGAATAAAGCTCTACAAAGCTCGGATACTTTGATGTTACGATATGTGGCATTTTAGCAGCTATTGAATTTACAATCATTTGTGAGGCAACAACCTCTTCGTTAATTTGTGAGGGATTTTTTAAAAAGGCTTCAAAATATCCAAACATTTCGTGAAACACTTCATCATTGACATCAGCCTTTTCGATAAAATTATTTAAAATGTCTATTCTTGAAAAAAATCTTTTTTGAGCTTTAAACTCATTTGAAAGTTTTTCTTCCATAGAAACAGGGCGTTCTCGCACTGTAAAAGACTTTGCATCATCAGGATTAATACCAAAGCTTGAGTTTTCTTTTAACATTTTTCTCGCTTTTGTGTTCCAACTAGTCCATTCACCGGGAGTTAAAAGTGAAGGCACAATTTCTTGCTTGATTTTTTTCATATTGCAATCATTGTCAAAACTTTTTATTATAGTTTTTAAAGCCCATTCAATATCCTCTTTTACCTTTGAAGCAAGCTGTTTTCGAGTTTTTGTTGCCTTGAGTACCCAAATATGCTCGTTCCAAAGAGTTTGCAAAGACGAAAGCCCCATCTTTAAGCTCATTTCGTGTCCACGCTTTTTTGCAAAATCAATCGTAAGTATATCATCATCAAGCTTACTTATTCGACCAACACCCCAAGTTTTATGGAAAACAAAGTTGCCCGTGTCAAAAGCAATATGCTTTTCAAACTCATCTATAGCTTCAAAAACAGGACGCCAAGACTGTGTCAAATTTGAAGCCTTTATATACTCATTCAATTGACTATGGTCAGCATATTTTTCGCTAAAGGCTTTTACAATTTCAGCACGAGCCTTTGGGTCTTCGCTATCGTAATGAAGCTTAAGCTTTAAAATATCGATCGCTTCGTCCCAGTTTTTTGCTTTAGCGTAGTACTTGTAAATGTCATCCATCAAAAAAGGCTTGCGTGGCTCATTTGAAGCAGAGGCGATTTTATCTTGAGTTCTGTAAAAAAACTCAATTTCCTCTGGGATAAGAGCCACAAGTTTAGACCAAACTTCTTTTACACTACTCAGCTTTTTTATACCTATAAAACGGTAAATAGCTTTTTTATAATATTCTACCGCCTTTTCTTTATCGCCAAGTTCTTCGGCACGGTCAGCAATTTTTTTAGGCGACTCTGGATCTTCATAATCAACCTTTGTTAAACGCTCCAAAACATCATAGTATTTTTTTTCGTCCGTGCTTTCATAAAGCTCTTTAAGAGTTTGTAAAGCAAACTTTGATTCACCAAAGTCCAAAACACATAAGCACAAATGTTCTACTATTTGTGTGCGTTTATGTTCCTTAAAAATATTGATTAACTCGCGAATATATGAGTCGTCTAAATCTTGGCGAATCAAAGAAATAATACTTAAAATATAAAGAGATATTATACTGTTTTTCGAACTTGTAATTTTTTCATCACATATTTTTTCAATTTCAGCAATTTTGTTTTCTTTTTTTGCTGCTGTTATTATTTTATCTAATTCCTTAAAATTCGATATTGAATAGTTACCTATTGCAGCTCGAGTCCATGTTTCCTCGTTTAACATATTGATAAGAGTCTTTTCAACACTTTCAGTCATTTTTTTCTCCTATAAAATGGATATGTCCAAAAACATAAGCTTTTAGAGCATTTCCCTAATATCTATGAATGTTTAAAACCTCAAAATTTTTACTGATTTTAAACACTCGAAAGGTAGCTTTACTACCCAAAATCAACCAACCACAGCTCTATAAATGTTTTCATCTAAAATACGAATTTTCAGTAAAAGCTCTGTTATCTTTCCTTGATCAATCGGTGGCAAACTATACTTGTCTATTAACCAAAGATAAGAATTTAGCAAGCGTGGCAAAAGTATTTTTTTTTCACTTTCAGACACCTGCCTAATTTCATTTTCCAACCAAAAAACTCGTTGCTTTAGATGTCCTAGTTCAACAGGCTTTAACTCTCGCTTTAAGTTTAAAACTCGAGTTAAATACCCATAAACAGGCAACCATTCTAAAAGCTCCTTACCGGTATAGCCTTTTTTACTGACAAGCTTAATCAAGTCTAAAATTAACCTAGACTCTAAAAACTCTAGTTCTATTTCGCTAGCATTTTCAAAAAACGCCTCTCGAAAAAAAACCTTTGCAGTCCTAGTTTCACCATAAAGCTCATAGGCATCCGCAAGCTCAGCTAAAATTTTTGGATTAGTGTCTTCTATATAGAAAGCAACACGCAAAAAATTTACAGCCTGATCATAATTTCCCAAAGCCTTAAAACAAAGCCCAATCCGCCTACATAATTGCGGGTTCGCCTCGACAGCCTCCGGAGAATAAAGCTTTGCATAAAAGCCTAAAGCAGTTCTAAAAGCTAAACTCTTAAAAGTATATATAAAAGGCTCTATTAAGGGAGCTCCATCTTTTTGCATATAATCCAAAAAGGGTTTCCAGTTATTTAAAAAATATTCACCTGCCTCGAATTTGTCAAAAAAAGAATGAGCTTCATCAAACCTATTACCCCAAAAAGCTACGCACTTACTAACATACTTTAAGTCCTCGTTATCCAGGTCCTGAGTAAGCTGTTCCACAACAGTCGCCTGCCCTGCAGCAAAGTCGCCCTTTTGAAACAAACCTAAAGCCTTCTCTAAAGCCTCATCCACAAGCCTAGTACCAGTCATATTACTATAATTATACTCAAAATAAAATAAAAGTCAATTATAAACTAAAAAAAAGCTATAATAATATAAAAATAACACTTTAAAGTCAAGCCGTTTTTGGCTAAATCGAAAAAAATATATAAATTGCAAGAGGTATTGCCCCAATTTTCATAAAAATTCTGCAATATTTTCATAAACCTCCAGTGCGGTTAGGTATTTGTGTAGCTTTCTTGGGTAGTTATTCATCCAGTTTTCTATCTCTTGGATTTGCTCTTCGCTAACATT
>JARGFC010000043.1:0-32029 GCA_038397925.1 Treponemataceae bacterium | reverse complement strand
TAGGTTTTCCATTCCCATTAGGTTTTCCATTCCCATTAGGTTTTCCATTCCCATTAGGTTTTCCATTCCCATTAGGTTTTCCATTCCCATTAGGTTTTCCATTCCCATTAGGTTTTCCATTCCCATTAGGTTTTCCTTGTTGACTGTACATAAAATCCTCCTAAAAATTCCCGTCCCGCACTAAAAAATACGGGACGGGTTAATCTACTTCTAATAAAAAGCTAAAAGTAGTAAAATAATTATAAACCGTCACACTATATTTAATTGTACCATTATTTATAAAAAGATACAAGTCCTATTTTGTGCAAAATTAAAGTTTTTTAAAAAACGATAACGTCATTATACAAGAAAACAATATATGAAATGTGAATTGTTTTAACCCATTATGATGAGTGTGCTGATGTAAGAACCTTGTTATTTTGGCTCATTCTTGATAATAAAATTGTATGATTAAGATTGATAAATGCAAAACGCTCAAGCTCTAATGAGTCTCGACTTACAGAGCTTGAGCAATAAAATTTGTAGACTAAAGTTACTATTTTACTTCTACATAATCAATAGCAACGCCTGACATAATGTACTTGTACGATTTAATAAGCAAACCATCATAACTTTTTGCATCAACAACAATGTTTACAACATCGTCACAATTCGGATACTGTGCCTTTGCAGCTTCCAAAAGCTTAACATACCCTGATTTGCTAGAAGGCACTTCTAAAGTCACTCTACCGAGCACAACGTATTTGGAACCGTCTGCAGGGAAATTGACATCTGCCATTACAGGTGCAGTTGAGCACGATGCAAGCAACAATAAAAATGTTGCTACCAAGCCTACAAAAAATCTTTTCTTCATAAAAACTCCTTCGGTGCTGAAGAAAAACACCTTTTTAAAAAATTTGCCCTTTTTATGTTTAAAAATAAAAAAAGACAAAATAAAGCCTTTAATACAAAAAGTCTTATTCCGTCTCTCTTTTATGCGTATAAATTTTGTAAGATTATCTTGAGTTAAAAATTGTAGTAAATTATATCGATAAAAATTTATCGATGGGGGGGGGTAGAATAAGGGCGTGACTTTCCAGCCTATTTTTTAAGTTTAAAAAACAGTTTAGAGTGAAAAACATAAGTGTTACAAGCCCTAATGCAAACATAAAATTATTATATAGTTTTTAACAAAATTTGTCAAGAGGTTTTAGACAAAAACTTAAAGTTTATCAATTGATGAAAAAATATTAGCCAGTAAACAAGTGTTTCAAACGATATACAAAACTCTTTTGTTTTTTCTGTAGTTTATCTAGTTTTTCAATTTTGCTTTTAAGTTCTGAAATAATTTGACTTTGCTGACTTAATTCATCAAGTACATTTTGATTTTCACTTTTTAGCTTTTTATTTATTTCTTCTAGCTGTAAATTTTTATCTTGTAGTTCTTGGCGTTGTAGATTTTTCTCTTGAACTTTTATATTTTCTTCTTGTAATTTTTTGATATTGATTTGAAGCTGATTGCGTTCTTGATAAACACCATCAATATCATCGTCATCACAACCAAAATCATAATCTGTAAAATCACAAGGTGTAAAATTTTCTTTGATAAAATTATTGAGTGAAAGATTACTAAATTTACGCTCATACTCATTATGCGATGTATAAATATAAACAACTTTAACAATTTCCTTATCCATATAAAATATTACACGTTCTCCACTTTTACATTTTAATACTGATAAATCTTTTATACTATCCCATCTATGTAAATTTACATTTCGCCACGTTGGATTTTCGGCGTTTTTTATAATGCGTTTTATAGCCTGTCCCGAAGCTTCGTTTTCAATTTTTGCAAGCTGCTTTTTTGCAGTTTCACTGATTTGAGCTTTTTCACGACCATCATCAATTTCCATAAAACACCAAGCAAGTGGAGAAAGGGTTACAAAATCGGGCTTATCTCCGGGTTCAGTAAATGACATAAACATATCTCGTTCCGAATCGACATAACCTACTATGGAATTTAAAAATTTGTCTATATGAATCTCTGTTTTCTCTTCAATTAAATCAAGAGCAGGTTTTGCACGTCTAAAAATATTAATGTCAAAAGTAAATGGTAAGGCAGGAATATTTAAAAGTTCTTCGGAATGTTCAAAAATATAAATGGAGCGTTTACCATATAACATTGCAATAATTGTTATAAATGGAAGTACAAATTTGTATCCACCTACGGGATTAAAAATAATTTCATAACCATATTGATTTTCTTTTAATAAATCTAAGACTGTTGATATTAGATTTTTCAATCCTGTTTGTCGAACCTTTTTTATATCAGAAATTTGTAAATCCTTTATTCGTTTTATTTCAACCTGCGGTTCACTCATACCATACACTTCAAGCAAAATACTTTTTAACTTTGCTGAACAAACATTACCGAGTAGATTATCAGTCGTAATTAATGCAATTTTGTCATTTTTGCTTAAACCTAGTCGATCAAGTGTATTTGTTTCAGCAGAAAGAGTTCTATAATTGTTATCACCTGATTTTAAATTGGGAGCTTTTTCCTTTACGCTTTTATCAAGCTCCGCTTTAATTTTTACAGGGTCAGCATCCCAACCTGCTTGGCTTTTAAATAACTTTTTTTGTTCAGGACAGGAATTTGCAATAGAAGTTCCAACTGTACAAATAATAAATTTATCCATTAAATTCACCTCGAAATCAGATTATTCATTTGATTCTTTTACACCAATTATTTTTAAATATTTCGCTCTTGTATCACCTAAAATATATATTTCAAGTGCTTCCACTAATCCTGCATCTGCTAGTTCTGCATTATCCTCAAACTGTATACGTGTTTCTTTGAGTTTGCTTTTGTTTATTTTTTTAATTAAACCAATAATTTCTTGCATTTGACTAGACTCAGGAGATAAAATTTTTCGGTATTCTTCTTTTTCTCTTAGACGCAACAAGCTTAAAAGTAATTCTAACATATCAGTAAGTTCAAGAGATTTTTGTGATTTTGATTTAATATTATCAATATTAAAATTAATAACATTTGAAACTTTTTTTAATATCATCCTTAAGTCATCTACACTTAGTTTAAAAACTAACTTTTTTGATCGCCAAAAAGCAATAGCAAGTATGCGTAAACATAAGTGAGATAATCTTTTATTTTTAATACGGTCAACAACTTTATTAAAAATATCTTTTTGCCATTGCATACTACAATTTCCGAGAGCATATGCAATATTTCGCCAATATTTTTTTAATAATTTAACGTCTGTAATACATTCAAATAAAAAATCGCTATTAGATTCAGGCATATCCTGATGTAAAACACTGAGAAATAAACGCATTTCATCTTTCATAGATTCTGGCATATTAATATCGTTTATAATATCTTCTGCAGCATTTCTAGCTTCCGATGCATGATTTTTAAAATCATAATCAGCCTCATTGTTATTAAGTGTAAAGCCATTACTCCAAACTGTATACATTGGGAAGCGTAAACGTTTTGTGAGGAAACATTTTGAACTAGTAGGTTTACTTTTATCTGTAACATCGTATGCAACTAACTGTTCTCTATTTTTTTGTTCATTTATTATATAGCAATATACTATATCCCCTCTACCTAAATCTTGAAATATTTTTTCCTCGCAGCAATTCTTTTTATAAAAAACAGCATCAGGTTGTGAAGGTATAGATAAATATTTTGAATTCCCACCTCTTGCGATGCCAACAATCTCGTGCCAACCCCATCCATATTTTTTTACACCTTTTATATTTTCAAATACTCTTCCAAGCCATTCTATAAGATCATCATCCTCCCTCTTATCATCATTCCATTTTTTATAATCTTTCCAAGAATTAATTTTACCATAAGCTGGAATTGGGAGTGAAGATAAATCGATTGGCCGTTTATCTTTTGTCCAAATCGTTTTAAAACTTCCGAATTGCGTGCGATCTTTTGAATCAGTTGGAACAAAAAAAAGTTCGTAGGGGCTATCAGCACCATAAGTATATTGTAGATTAAGCTTACAACGCACAGATTTATCAAGTGGAAACATTTTATTAGATAGATAAGCATAAAACTTTTCTTTTTGTTTTCCGTCACCACGTATAAGTTCAAACTCACAAAACGGCACATCATTAGGTATTTCAAACTCTTGGGAGATAGGTATATGAACACTTTTCCCTGGTTTTGGAATAATTGCATCAGTATTCTTTCCGACTAGAGTAATCACTATGTCTAAAGTTTTTAGTTTTAATTCGGGCAAATGGTCTTTCCATAAAGGAACATCGACATTGTTTTTATTTAAAATATTTTGATAATCTGAAAAAATTTTTGCCCCGTTTAATAAATCCTTTCGTTCACGGTTAATAATAATAAATTCTTTCTTGAACTTATACTTTTTTAACTCGTTGGGGCGTCGATTTGTCTTTAAATTTTGTTTGAAATCATTCGCTTTTTTAAAAGTAAAATTACTATCAACAATATAGGGAGCAACATTTAAATCAGAGTTCAAAAATAAAGAGTAAATAGATTTTTCTATATCAGATTTTGTTTCTATCTTGTTATCTATTGGCTCAACAATCGGTGGATGACGCTCCCAAATAATCCCACCTGTTTCAGGTATAAGTTTTTCTAACTTAGCATCCCTTTCTACAGAAGCTTGGATAGGTGTATAAATTGTTTCAGTTTCGTTTTTTTCGACAATTAAAAAATAATCACCTGTATTTACATTTTGTATTTTATTTAACTGTTCAAAAATTTTAGCTATACTCCCCGGTAAGTTTTGCGAATTATGAAAATATAGATTCATATTCATACGAATAACTTCCGAAGAAAATTCGTCAAGTGAGTCAGGAAGCAAGTAAATACATTTATTACAAGGGTTATATTCTGCTAGTCTATGTATAAAATTACTAGCAGCTTCTTTTATATAAGGAGAATCGTTTTTAGAGTTGTTTTCAGTATATAGTACATTTTGTATAGAAAATGTTTTAACACATTTATAATTTTTATCTTTGTAGTCTAAAATAATTGCTCGTGAATTTCCACAATTAAGTACTTGATATTTATCAAAGTTTTTTTCAAACCAAAATTGCTCCAAAAGTAAAAATGGCAATGTATAAATTTCATTATTGTCCTTTTTTATAAGTGGTTTTATTGAACTAATATCACAAATAAAAACTTCTGCAGTTTCGTTTTTGGAATTGCTTTCTATCTTTGTTTGAGAAGTGGCAGATAGTTTTTCTAAAAACTCATTCGCAATTTTTTTGTAGATTTCATTTTGTGATTTAACTGGAAAACTCATTTCAAACTTTCCTTTATCAAAACCAATAGTTTTTTCCAAACCAAAGTCAAATAAAAAACTGCTATTACTTTTTAGTGGCTGTTGAATAAAAATATTTTCTTGCTTATAAAAAATGCTTAGAATATAAAGCGAGGTCATTGTTTCAACTATGCTACCAAAATTTTCAAAATCTTTTTTTACATCTTCATCAATGTTTTGAAGTTCAAGCCAAGCAATCCAAACTTTTTTATAGTTTCGATCTGAAAGTAGAGTGTTGTTTGGAGGAGTATTTTTCCAATCACCTATAAATTCTGCATCGTCACTTCGCAACCATCGTGATATAAAAGTAATATCGTCAAAATACACTCCATCTTCAAGCACACAAGTTTCATAAAGATATAAAAAGTAATCAAGTTTTTTCATAAAGGCTTTGAACAATCGATTTTCTGCTGTATCAACACTCTGTAAACGCTTTACTGCCAATATTCTATTGGAATTTAAAAGTTTTTCACGTATGTTACGACCGGGTTTTTTATTTAACCACCGAATTGTTTTTCCATCAGTTTCTCTTGCCTGATATATTGGCATTAAAATATGTTCTCGAAGTATTTTTGTATGTAGTGTGTCAATTATATTTTTACATGCGTCCCTAACATATAAAAAAATACGGTAAAGTCTATCACCTCCAGTTCTATGCGATGTAAACTTCAATAAAACTTCATCCAAATTGGAGGGTAAATTTTCAAAGCTTATAGGATCAAAATCAAAAAGTCCGTTGTAACATTTTTGTAATTCAAAAAGTAATTTTGCTTTTTTATCTCGAGCTTTTATAGCCTTGTAAAATTCTTCTAGATTCTTTACCGTGTTTTCCATAATTATTAGCCTTTGCGTTTTAGATCTTTATTTTTTTGGTTTTGTTTTTTAGCATTTTTAATTTTAGTATTAGGATCTACCTCATTAGGTGTTTCTTTTTCATCTTGATATATATAGTTTGAAGTACACCACATAAATTGTCCATAACCTAAATTCATAGCATTTTTAAAGTCCTCATCAAGATTATAATCACTTATTTTTTCTTGAATGCGTTTTAGACAGTCCCCTTGTGTACCACGAGTTTCAAGTCCACGAAGCTTTGGCATAACTTTTTGTACAAGTTGATCTTCAAATGCCTTTTTTAGTTCACGCTTTTGTTCTGTTTCATTACTATAAATAAATGTCGGATAATTTGCCATATATGCTTCAATTGACTGCCATACACGATGACCTAAAGCTCTTCCTGTTTTATTTAATTCTTTATTTATTTCTTCTATAATCTTTTTGTATGGATTTATAATTTCTGGTTCCAACACATTTTTATTTATCCATGTATTCCAGTTTTCACGCCTTAGCATATTAGCTCTTGGTTGTAATTTAGCTTTTATCTTTCGACTTTTTAATTCTTTAGGACTAGGAAAATTAATTACAATACCCCTATCCAAAACTTTATCGGAAAGAGTTTTTGTAGTTTCATCTTGGTTCATCGTTCCAGCCCATAAAACGTTACGACCAAGTGGTATTTGGTAATCTTCTAATCCTGAACCTATTTTCACTCCTATGGATGGAATGTTATCATCGTCACACCCACGTCTACTTTCCAGTTTACTCAAAAAATCTGAAAAGTATAATTCCACATTTGCAAGATTCATTTCATCAAGTAATATGAGCGTCATAGCTTCTTTTAATACATCATTTTTTTGAGTTTGAACAAGTAAGCGTAAAACATCTTGAGCATCAAACCTATTATCGATAGAATTAAAAAAGCCGAGCATTGCTTCTTGACTATCCCAGTTAGGTTGTACGGGAAGACTTAAAAAGTTAATTCCACCAAAGTGAGAGTACAATCGAGGTAGTTCTGATTTACCAGTACCACTTACACCAGCTAAAACTGTCAAAGGTGAAATTTCAGAACATTTGAGAGCAGTATGAAAAGCATACAAAATGCGTTTAGGGAATACAAGTCCAAAGTCTTTAATTTTGTTATCGATGTCATCCAACCAATCAAGTTCTTTAATATTGTTCTCTTCTTTAAGCTGCTTATTCTCAAACTCCTCTAAACCTTTTTCAATAACAGCAATACGTTCTTCTCGGTTTTTTGGTGTCTCATATGCAGCAGTAAGTCTATCATTTTCAGCTCTTAGTTGATTGACTTCTTTTTCAAGTCGACTATTCTCTGCTCTAATACGAGGGGTCTCTTCAAGTGCTTCTATATATTTTTCTTCATAATCTTTTAATTTTTTCTCACGCTCTTCAATATTACCAGCTTTACTTTCAAGTTCAGCATACTTAATTTTTAAATCTTCTGAAGGACGTAAAGCAATTTCTTCCCGTAGTCGACTTAATTCAAAATCTTTATCATCTAATTTTTTAAGTAGTGCTTGTGGATCACTTCCTACTCTTGCAGCAATATCATTGTATAAGTTTTCAGCGTTTGAATAGCGACTTATACGTTCACGTAATCGCTTTAGTTCCTCTTCTTTGTCATTTAACTCCTTGTCTAAACTTTCTTTGAATGCAGGTATTGAGTTTTCTAACTCTTCTTTAAAATTATTTTCCCGTTCAGCAATATATTTTGTTCGTTCCTCCAATTTTGCTTTTTCTAATTCAAACTCTTCAAGATCATTTTCATAATTTTGCTTTTCACGAGCAAGATTTTCTTTTTCAATATAGAGTTCTTTGTACTTGTTATTTATTTCTTCGCGAGCAGTAGCAAGAAGCTTTTCTCTATATTCATCACATTCCTTTTTGATGTCCATTAAAGCATCACTGCGTTTAAATTGCAATTCTTTTATTTTTTCAGTTTCAGTGGCAATGCGTTCTTGATGTGCTAAAAGCAAAGCGTCAAAGTTTTTTTGCACTTTTAAAGTTTGCTCGTCCATATAAGCATTAAATTTTTGCAAAAGGTTTTGCTTACTTGAAATAATTTTTTTATTATTTTCGGTTATTTCATTTAATTTTTCTTCTTTTATTTTTTGTAGTTCGTCTGTAAGTTCATTTTTTAGTTTAAGCTCATCAGCATTTATTTTTGCTTCTCGTGCATCTAGGTGCTTTTCTTTTTCCAAAATATCAGCAAGCTTTTTATCAAATGTCTGTTTATACTCAGCAAATCTCTTTTTGAGTAAATTAGAAATACCTAATTTCATTTGATATTCTTGTTCTTTCAACTGTGTGCTTTGTTGCTCTAATATCTTTTCTCTTTTAGATAACTCATCGGCTTTAGCCTTTAATTCTTTTTCTGTCATTTTATTCTCCTATTTATGTATACTGTTTATTTTTAACAAGTTGACACTTATAAAAAATTATTTTCATAAATACAACGAGTAAAAAAATAAAGTTTATATTTCCAATCAGTCAGTTTATTTTCAACTAGTTTTAAATCTTGAGACAACGTATCTCCATGCTTTCGATTTTCCGATATTTCATTTATCAAACTCACTAGCCAATTACAATCTTTCTCTATAATAGAAAGACTGCCACTTTGATTAGCCTTAAATAAAAAAGTTAAAAACGAAGCCTGCAAACTTATTTTTTTCCCATCTAAAGCGGCTTTTAATCTTTCATTGTTTATATTTTTGAGTGCAGAAATATTTTCTTTATCAAAATTAAAACCATTTTTTTTTGCATATTCTAAACAATCATCTGCACTAGGTTTGAATGTTTCGCCATATAGATCTATAAAATTTATGTTTATTCTATAAAATAACTTATCAAACAAATTATAAAAAATATTTATAACATTTCGACTTGAATCTAAAATAGCTCGTTGCATAATTTTAAAATCCGAATATAAATCATCATTTCGTAATTTCCCAATCATTGCAAATCCAAGTTCTTTTTCTAAAATTTTTTCTGCCTTGATTTCATTCTGCCTTATATTTGTCTCATCGATTTTAACCACTTTTTCAAGTTCTTTTTTTTCACCTTTATAGCTTTTCGCTTCAGGAAATAATATATACAATATATCATAGCATATTTTATAATAGTAATCAAATTGATTGTCATTCAAATCAACTCGAGCTGTATTATCATGTTCAATCACATCACGCTTTGTTTTTAATTCGTAAAAGTGCAGTAAAACATTTGGAAGCTTTTGAGCCAGATCTCTAAAAGCATGGGAAGAGTTATCAATAGTTTGAAGTACATTTAAAACTACTAATGGGAAAAGTTGTGGTGTGTCACTTATACTTCCTTTTACACTACCCCACTTAACACGAAAAACATCTTCAATAGTTTTTTCTAAATTAAATTTTAACATCTTAGCTTGTTTTATAAAAGCCTTTTTATTTTCATCTGGGTCCTTATTAACAAGAGAATCAAAAGTTTTTTCTGTTATAAATAGTTCTGCATATTCAGCAAGTGTATGTTCAAGAGTTTGATAAATACTTAAAATAAAACTTCTTTTATTTTGTTTTATCTTATCTTCTTCTGCATTTGACTTTCTCAACTTATCAAGTTCATTTTTTGTTAGTTCTAGTGCTTTAAGTTTTTGGTAAATAGTCTTATAATATTTAAGATACCAAAATAGTAATTTTTCTTTTTGCTCCTCTGTAAAATCTATACTTTCTTCTTTAGGTATATTAAATCTTTCCTGTATTAAGCATTCTCGCCCTTTATTTATTTTCTTCTCATCAGCTTTGTCATGTAATCCCAAGTTAATCGCATTTTCAAATATAATCGATGGATTTTCTGAAAAACCTTCCGTTATAATCCAATTATCAGTTTTGCTTGCTTGCAACATAAAATCAACAGCAAGATATATATTGTCAAATAGATTATCATCACATGGCTCAATCGAAAATCCAGCAGATGGAATCGTGAATCCTTTTTTCTTTGCTGTCTTTATAACAAGATTTTGTATTGCTTTCATTTCTAGCTCGCATTCATTATATTCTGGAAATTTAAATCTCCATACATTATCTTCTTTGCCAGTTTGTTTTCCAAGAGATGCGTTTTCTTTTATTTTTACATAATTACCTTCTACAGTAAAATCCGTTATTGTCTTTTCACTTTCAATTGGAATAATTTTAGGAAGAAGTTTACATGTAAATGCATCATAATACACATAAAAAAACCTAATTTCAGTTTCCTGTATATTTTCCCTTTCTTTTTTTAAAAAAGTTTTCCCCTCTTCCGTAAGATAATAAAATTCATCAAGCAATCCTTTGTGATTAAGTCTTTGTTGTAAAAAATCGACTAGGTCTGCATCAAGTCCTGAGACTTCTGCCAACTTTTCTGATTTATTTCCAGATGATTCTGTAAATTGCAAAATATAAAAATCAAACAAATTCATTTTTAGTAATGGGAAATTTTTAATTGCAATAGTTTTACGATAACAAGGCCAGAAAAACTTTTTTGATAATGCAAGATTCATTTTAAGTTCATAATCATAAAACAAAAAATCATTCACACTATCAATATCAAACTTATTTTTATTTGTCATAATATTTTTCCTTTTTCTTTACACAAATCATAAAACGCTGCAATTTCAGGAATATTGTTTTCTAGTCTTGCCTTCTTACTAGTTAAAAACTCTGCATCACCAACAACAATTAAAACTTTCTTTTGTCTAGTCATAGCAACACATAAGCGATTTTTCATAGTAAGAAAACCATAGTTGTTTTTTTTATTGCAACGAACAGCCGAAAGAAAAACAACATCAAACTCCATACCCTGAAACGAATCTACAGTTCCGACACGAACTAGGTGATCTAATTTTTCCTTTTCTAAACGCTTACTTATTTCTTCAGCTTGTTTTTTATAAAAACTTATAACCCCAAAATTAATATCTTTATTTTTAGAAAACTCTTTTATATATTTTACAATTTCTTTTGCTTCCTCAGTTCTAATCCAACTTGTTCCCTCTCGTTTTTCTTCTCCCCTAGAACGAGGAACATCAATCCAAACACATGGTTTGTTTTCAATATATGGTAACGAATGTGCAAAATCAGAAGCAAGACGAGGAGATTCAAAAGCTTCACCATATTTTTCATAAAATTGCTTACTTGCAAAATTTCCTAAAATAGGATGCATACGATATTGAGCATCAAGGGTTATAGTTCGTTTTATGTCATCTTCATTTTCTAGTTCTTTAAGCCTCTTAAACATATACTCAAACATACTTAAATTAAAATATTCTTTTGTATTGATAGCATTTTCAGCACCTTCAACTTTAGGGGTTTCTTTCTTAGTAATTGCATTTTCAATTTCTTCATCAATCAAGTGAGGTAATTGTCTATGATCTCCTACGAGTATAATTCTGCGTTGTGCATTACACATTGGTATTAAAAGATCAGGAGGTGTCGCACGAGCAGCTTCATCTATAATCACAGTATCATATAAAAAATATAATGGATCATCACTAGATTTCTTGAATTTTGTTATTTCACTTCCGACAGATTGCTGGGCAGTTGCCGATATTGAATATGAGTACTCTTGTATACTTCGTAAAACTGCTACCCTGTTACTTTCAAGCTGTTCTAAAAATTCATACTGGTATCTTTCCGTTTGATTAAAACTATTTTGCGAAATCCTAATTTCATGTTTTACCTGCTCATATATATCCAGAACATTCTCATCGAGTTGCGGTTTTATATATTCAGGTCTTGGCAGAAAATATAAAAGTAATTCTTTTTTTATTTTTGCAAGATTTTTTAAATCATCGATTTTATGTTCAGAATTTGAAGTAGAAAGTTTTTCAAGTACAGGAATTATATGCTCTAATTTTTTTTCAACATCATTTCCTATAATATCAGTATATTCAAGTGTTTCTAATAATTTTTTACAATTTTCTTTTCCATCATCCGCGTATGCACTAGGTGAAATACGCAATGCCCGTATCAATTTTAAAATATTTTTTTTATCAAATTCTTCTTTGTCATAAATTATGGAATCTTTTTTTATTAGTTTTTCTATTCTGTTACGTAGTGAGCTTGGTAAACAAAATATTTCAGACATTGCTTTTAAAAAGATTCTCTTGTTCTTTTCTGAAGGAACACTTTTATATTGTTGAAATCTCGCTTGTAAACTTATTTCATCATTGGATAAACAAATATTAGGATTTTTTTCTTTTAAGTTTTTAATTATTTTTTCTGTCCATTCATCAATATGCTTATTGTAAGTTTCTTTATCTTTCTTTTTACCAAATTTTGGTGTAGGTAAATTGTTTATTCTTAAACGATTAATGACATTCTGGACAGCATCATGCTGATATGAAGATACAAGTACTTTACTGCTTATATTTTTATTTTTATTTTGCATATTATTTAACTCTTCAATAATTGCACATATAACAGTTGTTTTCCCTGTACCGGGAGGTCCTTGAATTAACGCAATGTCAGGAGTTTGTAAGGCAATTTTAATTGCTTCCCTTTGTTTGGGAGTTGGTTCATGAGTAAAAATTTTCTTACAAACTTTATACGACAAATCTAAGCTACGCTCCTTATGTCTTCGTGTTGCATTTCCTTCACCTTCAATCAACATTCCTAAATCTGGAATGCCACTTTTGCCCTCAGCAATTCTTGTGCGTGCTTGAGTTTGACGTTCCACTTGAATTTCTTCACCTAATATCGAAAGTACAACTAACTTCCTCGAATAATCTTTTAGATCAATTTCACTTTTTACAATTAAATAGTTATCATATTTTTCAACAACTTCTAAATTGTATATAGAATCTTTTTGTTCATTTTTCGTTTTGTCATTTGATTTTTTTTCAGTCTTTTTAATAATATAATCATTCCATGACAATTCTTCTTCTTCAATAAAAAGAGGAGATGTTTCTACAATATCAACTGACTCAATTTTAATATCACTCAAATTCTTATTGACTTTTATTTTATATTCTTCATTACCTAAATTATCGACACTTTCTATTCTATATACACCAAATTTTCGAGCAAGTTTTAAAAGTCGCTCTCCTCGTTCTTCTGCATATTTATCCCAAGCCTTTAAATAACTTTGACCTAATTCTAATTTACTAAGCTTGCTTTTAGTAAACTCTGATATTGCAACTCGTTCACTAGAAAATTCTAATTTACCTTTTACAATTTTATAATTGGACTTAGGAGATCGATTTCTTATTTTTGTAACACGACGAACGCTATAATATTTTTCATCCTTGTTTCCTAGATTCATTTCTTCAACATCTATACGCATATTTGCATTTATAAGTGCAAAGGCTGTTCGTTTTTTTTCTTCTTGTATTTTTTCATATAAAGAAGGTTCTTCTTGTTCAGTTTTTTCTTTATCATCAACAGGTGTTACTGTCTCAGATTCTTCAGCCTTTTCATTTTTATCATCTTTAATTTTTTTATTTTTTGATTCTTCTATAATGGGATCAGGATTTCCTTCAACTACAAAATATGTTTCCTCAATATCTTTATTTTCACTATTTTTGAATTTAGATTTAAGATAAAATTTTTCTGGAAGTTTGTCCCATTTACCCAGAGGTTCATGCCTAAGTTCTCTTTTACTCGGGTCAATACAAATATTTAAAACATCTACATTAAAAAATTCATTATTAAAAAATGAACACAAAATAGAACAAGTATCATCGATACTTGCTTGCACTTCACAAATATTTTCAACCCCACGCCTCAAATAAAAATTTAATTCATCTCGGTCAGCTTCGTTTTGTAATTCAAGAGCAAATTCATTAAATAAATAGTTTTTTCCATCTGGAATAAGTACACCAATAGAATCCCTTTCTATTTTTTTATTGTACAATATTTTAAAGTTAATTTGCAAACTATCTTGTACATTTATATCTGATAAGTTCACAATTCCTCCTTGTTAAAAATTATATTAAATACTCTACATCTATTTTCATACTCAATTGTAAGAAAAAAGTTTTCACATGGCATAATAGTTCTTATGCTAATTGACTTTTTATTATTTTTTTGATCGATTAAAACTTTATATTCGTTAAAATTATTTAGTTCTAAATTTAGCATTTGATTTTTATCAAGTGAAAGAGATAAAAAAATTTTTCTCGAATTGTCAAAATTAGCAAAAGCAAGTCGCTCATGTACTATGTTGATTTGTTTATTAGGAATGAGTTCGTGTGCAAAAATAGTTTTGTTATTTTCTTTTATTGTAATAATTTTTTTTATTTTATTTTCACAATAAGGACAGATGTTGTTTTCCCCATCATAATACCAAGACATTTTACAATCTGGACATTGTAAAGTTAAATCGCAAGCTTCGAAAAAAGCTTTACGCCAAAGAAGTGCTGTCGGTCTAATAGCAGGATTTTTTCTTCCTTTCTGAAATGTTTTTTCAAAAAGTTTAAACAGCGTATCAGTGAGAGTCAGCTGAGGAGGCAAACCATTAGTAGTACTATTCGTCCCTTCTTCTGCCCAAATCCAATCAGCAGCTCCTGAATTTATTTTTACATCGGGGTCAGATGTTGCGGTGTTATTTGTACTTTTATCCCAGTCATCGTCATCATCCCAGTTTTCAGTTTCTGCTCCAGAAAATGGATACACAAGTGTAAGCTTTTCAAACGCACAAATTGCAAAGGCATAAATATCTGATGCTTGCGTACAAGCACTCTGCCCCAAAAAAACTTCAGGTGCTACATAGCGAGGTGTGTAAACGAAATTACCTCTTTTAGTGTCAGCAGAGCTAATAAAAATATTATCTGCATCTATCAACCAAACATTCGGTGTTTCAAAATCTACATCATTAGTAACAAAAATATTGTTGTTTGAAACATCACAGTAAACTAAACCAGCTGAATGCAATTCAGCCAAAACACTTGCAGCTTGTCCTAAAATAAAAAGTCTTTTACGAAGTCCACCACTTTCACAATAAGATGCCAGTAATTTTTGTGCTTCAGAAATTTCAGCAAGTGGATTTTTTCCAACTAACCATTCAGGATAATTCTCTATTTTTAAAATATCCAAGTTACTTAATGGCATCATATCTTCCATAAATTGCATAACATACCCTGCATAATCATTTAATACAGCAACAGGTGCAGAAATATGTATTCCTTCAGGAAGTGGTAATATGCGTAAGTTTTCAAAACGTTTCTTTTGTCTTTTAAACTCATTGGTATTATTCTTTTCTGTAATCGGACTTCCATTATTATCGGTGGATATTTTTATTACCACAAGTGGGTTTTCAGTTTTGAGAACAAAGCCTTGTCCTCCCGCACCAATTTTTTTTATACTATGATGTTCAGTATAATATTCATCTTCAAGGTTTTTTGGTAAATAATCTTTTTCCATAATAAACTAAAATCACAGCTCTATAAAAACTAATGTCTTATCATCACTATGCCCCTTTACGGGCCAATTGACAAGCATCTCCTCAGTATCTTTTTTGTTTTGAGAAATATTTTTTTTAAAAACATTTTCACTAAACTCTTTTACAAAATCTTTTTGCCTTCCATCTTTTAAGTCAGATGAAATTCCATCAGTACATAAAAGTATACTACTAAATAATTCTTTTGAAAATTTTTTTACTTCCCAATGCGAAAAAATATTTTTGCTTGTCAGACAAAAAGTTGCATTTGAAAATGAATCTTCTTTTATGTCAGTAAGCATCTCACTAGAAGTATCATCTTTTCCCAAAAGAAAAATCATACCATCACCAAGTCGAGCAGCAAATATTCCAGTATCTGAAATGTAAACGAACAAACAAGTAGACGAACATTTTGATGCAGGAAAATTTTTTAGTGCAACAGTCCAATAGCCTTGAATCAAAAGAAGCAAATCGTAAATCTGTACACTTAGGTTTTCAAAAGTACGAATAGCTTTTAACACAGCACGACAGGCTTCGCGTGCCCCCTTATCTGAATGAGGTTTACTCCCAAGTCCGTCTGCAACAACCGCTACCAAACCTTTGCGAGTTTTTTTTATTAAAAAAGAATCTTGGTTTGGAAGCCCATTTGCATAATGAGCTGGACCACGTACAGAAACACCCCATATATTTTTACGCCTTTTGAACATCACGCAAACCTACTAACTTCTCAAAGCTATAACAAATATCTTTTGGTTCTATTCCAATTTTATTTTTAACTTTAGAATCGCTACCACAAAAAACAACAACAATATTTTTACTGTCCTTATTTGTTTCTAAAATAAAATTTTCGGTTTCGTCTGAAAAATAACCATCAGTAAAAACAAAAGCCTTTTCTATATTTTTACTTGCAAAGATATTTTTTAGTTCTTCATTTGTTCCGTTCCACTCACACTCTTCAAACTGTACAGTGGAAAACTTATCATCAATCTCTTTTAGTGTATAAAGAGTTGTTTTTAAATTTCCTACAATTGCAGACTTTCCTAAAACACTCATGCTAGCCGAAATGTCTGTTATTAGATAAATCATATTCCACCGTACTAAAAAAATTAAAAATCAATATGGTCGTCCATTGTCGCAGGTAAATTACCAGCGTTCAAAGGTACAAGCTGATTTGGATTTGCCGAACGAGAACGAACACTAACACTCATTGTTACCATTTGGAAAAACTTGTGAATGTCTGCAGCATCGCTTGCAAGAAACACTTGATTTTCTGTACCAGCTAAAAATTTATTTAATACAGGATCATCTTTACTCGTACCGATTGCCATTGCCATACGATCACATTTGGAAGAACGACCTGAAGAAATAAAATCGTTCATAGGTCTTTCCCAACTATCGTTTGGCATTCCATCTGAAATAAGCACAACAGTCGGACGATAACCCTTTGAGGGAATGATTTTCTTATCTTCAATCATCGCCTTTGCCATACTCAAGGCGCCTCCCATAGGTGTGTTACCATATGCTTCCAAATCCATACTGCTTATTTTTTTTGCAGGTGTTAATGGTAAAGCAAGATTTACTCCATTCGGACCAAAAGTTATAATCGCTACTTGGATTTCAACTTCACGAGTGGTTTCGTCTTTGAAAGATTCAATCATCGTGTTTACGGCACTATTCAAAGTCTCAATCTTTTCACCAGACATACTACTACTTCCATCCAATAATAAGATAACAGGAATTGGTCTTGCCTTCTCTACTGTAAATTTACTTGGATCAAACATAATTTATTCTCCTTAAAATTATTTTATTCTATTACTAATACCTTTTTTAATTCTTTCAAAAAAGTATTCAAAGTTCTACTTGCATCTGTTTTATCACGTCCAAACTTTTTCGCTATCTCTTCTTGTGTTGGCAACTTTTCAGAAACTTTATCTTTATACTCTAAACTTTCTAAAAGCTCTTTATCTATAAATAAAAAATCCAAAGAAATATTTAAAATATCTCGAGCTTCAAGCAAAGGTGTATAAAATTTAAGTGTTAAAAGATTTGATAAATAATCTTTTACACGATCTTGCTTTTTAGAAAAAAGATTATCTATTTTCTGTAATTGAAACTGAACTATTTCACTCTTTTCCAATTTGTCTAAAAAACTTTCTGGATTTTGATCACTAATATAAAATTCTTCATCAGGGTTATAGGTATCAACATCAGTAGTATCAAGCATATTTTTAGATTTACCATTTTTATCTTCAAACAAATATCGAACTTTCTTTGTACAGCCATACCTTATAGCGTTATTAATATCATCATCTTTTTTTGCTAATGAAAGCCCTAACTTATACATCGCTTTCGTATCGTGTATATCTATTTGCTTAAAACCTGCAATACGACAAAGTTTCTTCCACAGACGTTTTGTTTTTTGAGGTGCTGAAAAAACAGACGAAAATTCAAAATCTTTTTCATAACTAATTGCATTTTTTATTGAAACATTTAAGTAATGTAAAAACGGCGTTTTACTTTCGACTTTATAAGATCTTAAACACGCAATAACCTTCAAAGCCATCGTACCAGCAATTTTCTCAATTGCATCACTATAAATAGTTTTATAATGCTTATACAAAATTGTTAGAAGTTTATTCCTTATGGTTTCGCGTTTAGAAGAATAATCTAAGGAATCTTTTGGCAAATTAAAAAACTCTTCCACAAGTTCTTGTATTTTTTCTTCGTATCCGCTTATTTGTCCCATATTTAAAACCTCAAAGTGTAAAAAAACTATCCAACATTTTAATTGCTGAATTTCCATCGTTTGCTTCCATCGTAGCAACTAATGTATTCAAATAATAAAGTGGAGTTAAATCATATAATGCTTGCGAGTCTTTTTTAGGCTTACCCATTTCAAATTCTAACTTTCCATAAACGATGTATTTTATGTTTGCATCAAAAAACCTCTCCGCAAAATTCAACACACAAAATAAAATAATTGGTAAGGTTTTCTGCCCATAAGTTATGTCCGTTATAATTTCAGCTCCTTCCTCTAAAAACTCTAACAATCTGCGAAAGCGTTTTTCGTGAGTTCCTTTATCCTCAGTAAAATCTTCTATAACTTCAAAAAACTCTAGAGTCGCACCAATTTTGGTATTTATAATTTCTAGTTCACTTCGGAAAAGCTTTGCATTATTGGCACTATTCCCTACCGCATTCATAAGTTGAACAATCTTTACTGTTTCGCCTGCTTGCATTGTTTTTGCAAGCACTGCATTAACAGGAAACCGTACATCGCCGTCATAATTCAAATCCTTATTGCCCACAGCTGGATATTGCAAACTTGCCAAATCCTCCTTCATTGGAATTATTGTAAAAATTATTTTCATATTTATCACCTTCTATTATATAGTATAGATTTTTAAAGTTAGCAATTCTATACAAAATTATATAAAGAAAAAAACATTTTGCAAGTAGTAATTTTAAAACAATCAAGAATGATTATATTATCTAAGTTTTTTAAGTCCTTGTTTCCACTTAACAAAATTTAATTCTCTATCATTTTTGGAATCAAAACTTCTTTTATTAATATTCGAGATCAATTATACAGCCCAAATCTTTTCTATAGCTATATTTTATAACCCATCTATCTCTACCAACTTTCATATAGATCTTTTCCTTACGTCCTTTAAGTGGCCAACCAAATTTTCTGCTATGTCTGCGTTTTCCAATCTTGCCATTATCGCGAAATAAATCTAATAAATCTTTCATAATTTTAGCTCCTTCATTTATATATAGTGTCGTATTTATTAAAGTTGACACTTTTGCACTGTTTTTACATAATTCCAACATAATAATTTAAGATTTACAATTTTTAGCAAAGTCCACACTCAAGACTTGACATTATTGTAGAAAAAGAGTACAATAAAATTGTTGTATATAGTTAACATTGTGCAAGTTTATACAGTAGAAGGATTAAGTAAATAGGAATTTTATAAAATGGCGAAATCAGTGAAAGTTTTGTTAAAAAATAAAAATTATTTAAGTTATTTTTTTGCAACTGCATTTTCTATGGGTTCGAGTAATATTCTTCAATTTACTTTAGCTTTATATATTTTAGAAAAGACTGGTTCGCCTTTGGTATATGCCTCTATTCTTTCTATTATAGTTGTTCCAAGAATTTTGTTAACGCCTATAGGCGGGGTAATAGGAGATAGATTAAAAAGAATAAACATAATGAAAACTTTGAATTTATTTCAAGTTGGCATTATGGTGTTTTATGCATTTTATTCAAATTTATATGGAGACATTTCTCTTATTTCAGTATATATTTTAGTTGTACTTTTAGAAATTATAGAAGTGTTTTATAATGCGGCAGAAAGTTCTATTTTGTCAGAAATAATAGAAAAAGACTTTATGGAAGAGGCTGTAACTCTATCAAGAGTAGATGATGGAATTGTATATGTAACTACACCAGTAGTTGCAGCATTTATATATAAGCAGTTTGGTATTTTTGGTGCATTTATACTAATCGCTTGTTTGTTATCACTTACAATGATGTTAAATTTCTTTATAGATACACCATATGCTTCTGAAAAGAGGGGTAACAAAGGTCGTGGATTTAAAAGTTATATTGTAGAGTTTAAAGAAGGTGTTATAGAGTTAAAAAAGGATAAATTTGCTAAAATTTTTGTTATTGTCGCACCTTTAATAAATTTTTCATTTTCTGCTGTATTTAGTGTAATTATTACTTATGTATTTTTAGAAGTGTTTTGTATTAGTGAATATTTATATGGCATTTATAAGATGGCGACGGCAGGAATGACTGTAGTTCTTCCTTTTTTAATACTCCCTATTATTAAAAAATTCAAACCAGAAAAATTATTAAAATACAGTGCATTATCTATATCAGCATTTTTATTTCTTATAGCTGGTTGTGTGTATTTTGGTATGAATGCAGGAAAAGAAAATATATTTTTATCTGTATGCTTGATAACCGTATTAGATTGTTTTGTAATTAGTTCAGTAATGCCATTAAACATAGCTACTCAGGTGTTTTTTCAAAAAAATATTAAAAATGAATATAGAAGTAGAGTTATGTCTGTGTTTAGTATGTTGGCATTATCATCAATCCCACTTGGCAATATGTTTTATGGATTTCTAGCCGATATATTTCCTGCATATATATGTGTGTTTATAGCAAGTTTTGCAGTATTCATTTCTTATCCTCTTATTATATATATGTCAAAAGAGAAAAAGCAGGAGATAAAATAACTTTAGAATGTGAAATATATTATAATTTTTTTTCAAACAAAGGCTTGACAAAGCTATATCATTTATGCTATAGTTTATTTAGCTTGAAGTTTCGATAGTAAGAATAAATCTTCAAGGTAGATATTTTTAGGGACCAGGAGGGAAGAAATGGCAAGTTGTGAAAATATGAAGGTTGGAGAAGTTTACAAATGTCAAGATTGTTCTTTCGAGTTTGAAGTGAAAGTCGCTTGTAACTGCGAAGACCAAGATTGTACGAAAAACAATGAGAATTGTTGTGACTTCGTTTGCTGTGGCAAACCTATGCTCAAGAAATAAGTCCAAATTCTCTAAAATCTATTTGAATCCCCTACTCCGAATATGGATTAGGGGATACATAGATAAAGTTAGTTTTAGTGAAAAATTAAAAAAGCTATTGCTGAAATTCTAAATAGTTTTAAGTTTGAAGATTTGTCTTAAATCACTTCTACCAAAATCAGCTATGAAACTTTCCATAAAGAGGGTTTTTATATCTTTAGGAGATGTTATGAAGAGATTTTTATTTACTTTGGGCTTGTGCTTGTCTTGTTTTGTGATTTCACAAAATTTGCATGCGCAAGGTATTTTTTCGAGAAAACCTTATCGTTCCCCCTTTGAAAGAGGAGGTGATAAGGTTGTTGCTACCGAATCTAAAGAAAAAAAAGAAAGCTCTGTTGATATTTATTTAACACCAACAATTGGATTTCAACACATCACAAATGATGCAAGTCTTTTTTCTTTTGGATTAGATACGCAATATATCCACAGTTCGGGTTTTACTTGTTGGTTTAATAATACATTTGGAGTGGGAACAGCCCCTAGTTTCATTGATATTGGCTTTTATGGGTATAGTCCCTATGAAGAACCATCTAAGGAAATTGCGTTCGTCTATTTGATGGATTTGTTATTAGGGTATTCATTTTCATTCGACAAGCATTTGATTGGGTTAGGTGGTGGGCTTACGTTGGGTGGTGGACTTCGTTCCAACACTGACGAATTTATAGCCGCTTTTGGAATGCGATTTGATTATGCGTACAATCTTACTGATAAAATAGGCATTCAGACATCGCTTAATAACAGTGTGGGACTTTTTACCGCGGAATACATAGGTAATTCCCTTACCTTAAAACTGGGATGTTTAATAAATGTGAAATAATCACAAATATATTTTTAGGAGACTTTTATGAAAAAAATTAAATTTAATTTTATTTTTTTTGTTGTACTTGTTGTTTTGGCTTTTTCATCATGTGTTAGCGCCGCTCAGTCATATGACATAAATCGTGTGCGTTATTCTGAACCTGAAATTTCAGATATTTCGATAGATAATTATGAAGTTTTGGGACGTATTTCCGGTATAGGCACTGTTACAAATAAAAAATTGTTTGACGGTTCTTTTGAAGGCGACACAAAAAAATACGGCAGTTTGGATATGCGAGACAGTATTTATTTTAATGTTTCAAATGTAAAAGAGCTTTTGTTTGAAACTCCATACGATGTGGCTCTTGCCAATGCAACATATCAGTTGATTGAAAAGGCAAACGAATTAAAAGCCGACACGATTTTATTTGTACGCTCAACAACGAAGTCCGATGTAAAAGGTGCGAATCAAACAATCACTGTTACAATTAGTGGCTTGGCTGTTAAGCTTAAATAAAAAATTGTACTTAGTATTATTAAACCAGCCGTCTTCAAGCTTTTTGCAGACGGCTTTTTTTTGCAAACTACTTCCAAGTTTACAAAGATGCAAAAAAGTTGTCTAAAAGGTTTAACAACTAGTCACTAAACTTTTTTATCTTATCTACTAGTGTTGTAAGTTAAGTTGTAATACAACTTAACCCTAAATCCCACAACCTTCATCTATTACCACTCTCCACTAAAATCAATTTGCAAACTTCCAAGACCTCCATCAATTGATATATTGTTTTTTGTATTAGAGGAGCTTTCAAATTCAGAGTGTTTTATCTTTTTACCGTCTATTATAACTTTACCAACTCCTCGCGTAACTTCAAAGTTATACATATTTTTATCGCCTGCGAGATTTAGTTGTATATTACCGACACCTTGTTTTAAATTGCAATCACCAGAGAGTGTACCATCAAAGTTAAACTCGCCAATGCCTCCTCTAAAAACTAGATTGTTAAAATCGCATCTTTTAGAATTAATCTCCCCAACTCCCGATACAATATGAGTTTCCTCAGCTTTTATTTTATCGAAATATATCCCTCCGATTCCCCCTCTAAAATCAAAAACTTCGCAATTCACATCGGTAATATTGATAAGCCCTTCAACTGTAAGTCTCAAACCTTTTCCATTTATTCCATTTACATATAGATGTCCCAAACCAATTTGAATTACAAGCTCCGTTAATTCTTTTTTTGAGGGAACTTCTAAAATAATTTTGTGTTCTGCATTTTTAGGTTTTAGAAAACCGAAAAGTTTGAAGTCGTTCAAAAAGTTTCTTTTAGGACATTTTAGAGTTAAAACTTTATTGTTTAGCGTAACAGAAATATCTTCTTTTGTGTTTTTATATTTATAAATTGAAATGGAAAAGTGATTTTCGTTTGAAACTTTTATGTCAACATCGCAAAGATTTTCCTTTAAAAGTAATTCTATATCATCGATGCTATCTACATCATAAGTTTTTTTATCAATGATTTTATAATCGTAGTCGTAATCATAATCGTAGTCATAATCATAGTCATAATCATAGTCGTAGTTGGTTGTTGTACCAGAAAGTAACCAACTTAGTGGATTTTTCATCCTATAGTTTAGAAGTTTATTTTTAAATCCCGTACCTGATAACCCCAAAAACAAAGTAGCTATCAAAATTATACCTAATCCAATACCGACGAGAATCAAACCTATCCTAAGTCCCTTTTTCATTATTTGCCTCCGATACATAAACGAATTAACTTATAAAGTCCGTAGATAAAAATAACAGGAATTGCTATTTTTATTATCAACCAAAATATAAAACCTATAAGCCCTCCAACTATTCCAATCACTGCACCAGCTAAACCCAAAATAAGTGCAAGAAGCACAATTGTAAAAATAAAACAAAACAAAAGAGTTAAAAAAGTTATCATTATACACTCCTAGATAATTTTTTCAAAATAAACGCAACTATAAATCTAATTAGTTCAATAACTAAAAAGAGAACACCGATAGCAAAAACCGTAATACCGATAAAAAACAAAGCCCAAATAGGAAACTTAAATAACAAAATTATTGCCAACAAAAAACAGCAAAGCATCAGAGAAACTAAAACAACAACGCAAGCTATCAACGCTATAAAAATCCCAAACACCAACGCAACTACAGCTATCAAAACTGGTACAGCTATCGGTGCGGCAAACAAAGCAAGTAACATAAACCCAAATACTTTTAAACCACGAGAGCCAGATTTTTGTTTTTTTGTCTTTGTTTTTTTTGCTGTGAAAGTTGCATTCATTTCCTTCGTAGCAAACTCTGCCAAAATTTTTGAAGCAATATGCGACGGGCTTTTTAACTCGGCAATCACTTCTTGCTCTCGAGCCTTTCCCGCTTCCTCAAAATACTCGCGATAGTATTCCATCGCCTCACGCCTTTCAGTTTCAGGCAAATGCCTTAACTTATTTTCCAGCTCTGCTAAAAAACTATCTTTTGTCATAACACTCCACCTATATTAAAAAAAAGCCATCTAAAATTTTTTTGTACTTTTCCCATTCACGAACATTATTTTTATGTGTTTGTTTTCCTTTAGTTGTAAGCTTGTAATACTTTCGATTTCTTCCATCATATTCAACATTATAACTTGTAACAAGTCCCGCCTTCCGTAATCTTCTCAAAACAGGATACAAGGTCGAATCTGAAATATCCACAGTTGCCTTCAACTCTTGCGTAATTTTATAACCATACGAATCACCTTTTGTTAAAATAGAAAGAACACAGGCATCAAGCACATTTGAACCAATCGAAAACATCATATCTTATCCACAATCATATTATATAATAAAGCATACTATACGTCGTATAATATATAGTATGTAATTATATTATAATATTTTAATAATATTTGTCAAGAGGTTTTTAAATAAAAATAAAGAAAAAATCAGAAAATATTAAGAGTATTTCAATACTTTAAAAGATGATGTATAAAATATACTTTTGTTTAATGCACAAACTGGAGAGTTTAAGACTTCGAAAAACTTTCTTACGAGAATATAAGTGCAAAAGCGTTCCCAGATTTGCATAAAAATACTAGCTGAATTTTTATAATTATAAATTGCTATTGACAAAAATAAAAAAATCCTTAAACTCTAACATTGCTGTTATGAAAAGAATTTTATTTTTAGTATTTTTTTTATATTGTTTTTTGTTTTGTGGTTTTTCTACTTGCACAAAAAATAAACGCGACGAAAATCAAACTCAGGTGAAAAATATTTCTAAAACTTCACCAACTGAAGCAGAACTTATAAAATTAAATGCAAAAAAAATTCTTGACGAAATGAATTTAACCGAAAAACTTTATCAAGTTTTAATGCTTTCTGTTGCAGGAAATAAATATATTTTTGTGAGAGCAGAAAAGTTTAAATATCCACCCGGTGGGATTATTCTTTTTAAGTTTAACTTTGATAAAGATCCCATAGCTGTTTATAAATTTATAAAAGCTTATGAAAAAAAATTTAAAGATAAAGTTATAACAAATAATTTTACCAAAACTTTTATTCCACCTTTTTTTGCAACTGATAACGAAGGTGGAAAAGTTTTTCGGACTGCTGAGCTTACTTCTACTTTACCATATCCTAACGAACTGACAAAAAATTTTCCTCTTGCTGAAGCTGAAAAGCTTTTTTTGTTTAATGCCCAGCAAATGAATGCCCTTGGGCTTTCTATGAATCTTGCACCAATATGTGAATACGGAAATACGCAAAGTTCATTTTTAGGCAAAAGAATTTTTAGTGAAGCCCCCAAAAAAGTTTCCGCCTATACTTCAAGTTTTGTAATAGCTCATAGAAAAGAAAATATTTCTTGCGTGCTTAAACATTTTCCCGGAAGTGGTAACGACGATACCCACAAGGGTATTTCAAAAATTTCAGGAAACTATGAAGAGCTTTTAACGCTTTGTGAATCCTTTCGTATACCATTAAAAAATTCCCAAGTGGTTATGCTTTCACACGCCGTTGCTGAAGTGCTTGATGATTTACCCTTTTGTCTTTCTAAAAAAGGTATTGACTTTTTGAAAAGTGAATTTCAATATGACGGTATAATTATGAGTGATGACATTACAATGAAAGCACTTAGCCCCTATGCAAAAAACAATATTGACCTAGCATACAAGATGATCTTAGCAGGCTGTGATTTAATTTTGTACTCTGCTACTGATTTTAATAATTTGGTAGATGGTCTTGTAAAAAAAGCAGAAGCTGATGCAAACTTTGTAAAACGTTTAAATGAAGCTGTAGAAAAAATCTTAATAGCAAAGTTACAAAATAAACTAATCAATGAAGAAAAAAATGCAGACTTTGATAGTGTAAAATTTTATTCTGCAAAAACCGAAGCTGAAAAACTCTTGAATAAAAATTTAAAGTAAAATGAAAAAAGAAAAGAAATTAAATAAAAAGCTTGTTGGAGCTGAAGGTTTTGAAAAATATTATGCTAAACTTTTTGGTGAGCGTTGGAAAAATTTACGCACAGCACTTTTAAAACCTGTAAATTATTTTGAGCTTTCTGAAAATTTACAACAAAGTTATTTTTTAGATAAGGCTAGTTTTTTTGCAGCAAAACAAATGCCGATTTTAAACGAGGGGCTTTGTTTAGATATGTGTGCAGCTCCCGGTGGAAAAAGTTTAGTGCTTATAACTCAAGTCTTGCAAGCTTGTTCACAACTCCAAGCAAACGATCCGTCTTTAGCAAGACAGAGAAGATTAAAAAAAGTTTTGCGAGAACATTTAGACGATGAATATTTTTTACGAGTTAAGTTTTCAACTTACGATGGAAGTCGCATGTGCAGAAAAAAAATTTTGTATGAACGAATTTTAGTGGACGCACCTTGCTCCTCTGAACGACACGTTTTAACTAGTGAAAAACATTTAGCACAGTGGACAGAAACTCGAATAAAAAATCTTGCAATACGACAATGGTCACTTTTATCCTCGGCTTTTTTAATGCTAAAAGAAGAAGGCTTTTTACTTTATTCTACTTGTGCCTTATCAGATGCCGAAAACGATTTTGTTATCGACAGACTTTTAGCGAAATATAAAAACGCAGAGTGCATTAAAATCCCTGCCTTTGAAAAAGCCGAAACTACAAAGCACGGTTTAATTTTTTTACCCGACACAAGTGGGTACGGTCCGCTTTATTTTGCTCTTGTAAAAAAAGTTCCGAATACAAACAACTAATTTTTTTTAGCCAAGGTTTCTAGAACTTCTAAGGCTTTGTTAATTTCTTCGATGGTGTTAAAATATGAAAAGCTAAAACGAACTAAGCCTTGCTCCTTTGTGCCGAGAGCTTCGTGCAAGCGGGGAGCACAATGTGCACCAGGACGCGTTGCAATTTCGTAGCTATCGTCCAAAACAAAACTAAGCTCACTGGAGGAAAGTTCAGCAAGATTTAACGAAACAATGGCGGAAGTTTTTTCAAAAGTTTTGTCCCCAGCAATTTTTAATTTTGGGATATTAGTTAAACCTTTTAGAAAAGCTTGTTTTAATTTGTTGAGTTTTGCTTCAATTGTTTTTGTGCCAACTTCTAAAATAAATTCTACACCTCCTCGCAAACCCATAAAGCTTGGTACGTTTATTGTACCAACTTCAAAAATGTCAGGCATTTGATTTGGATGATTTTTGTTAAATGAGTCGTGTCCACTGCCACCAGAAAAAACTTGGCTGAACTTAAAATCACCGTTCACACAAATTACGCCAGTGCCACCGGGACCTAATAAACCCTTATGCCCTGTAAAACAAAAGATAGAATTTTCAAAAGCAGATATATCTATTGGACAAGAGCCTGCTGTTTGTGAAGCATCAACTATAAAAATAAGTCCGTGTTTTTTTGCAATTTTGTAAACTCTTTCAATATCTGTTTTGTTGCCTGTTACATTTGAAGCGTGAGTTGTGATAATTGCTTTGGTTTCAGCTTGGATAAGATTTTCAAACATCTCGTAATTTAAAACACCTTCCTCATTTATACCAACAAAAGAAAGTTTTAATCCTTTTTTTTCTAGAGCGTAAAGAGGGCGTAAAACGGAATTGTGTTCTGTAACTGTTGTAATTATATGTGCGTTTTGCGGTTCGGCAAAAAGTGAATTTATTACAAAGTTTAAACTCGCCGATCCGTTTTGGGTTAATGCGATATTTTCAGGCTCGCCTAAATTAAAAAGCTTAGCAAGAGCTTCACGGGTTTTATAAATTTCTTCAAGAGCGTTTAAGGCAGCCTTGTGAGAACCTCGTCCAGGATTTCCATATTTTCCTGAGCTTATTCCCTCAATAATTAGTTTTCTTACTTGTTCAGGTTTAATTAAAGTCGTTGCAGCATTATCAAAATAAATCAAATTATCTCTCCCTATTTAAAAATCTTAATTATATTTTTAGCCCTAATATAATTTTCGTCTCATTATACTACAAAAAGAAAAATTTGTAAATAGGTAAAATCTTATCGATTAAAGTTTTTTGGGCGTTCCCCTCACTATCGTTCGGGTCGGCGTATTCAAAGCTACGCCTATCGGCTCCGACCAAAAAGCTCGCAAAAATTGTTGCAAGCTTTTTGTTTTGGTTTGCGTTTTGAAAAACGCAAACCAACTTTGAATGTGCCTAACGCTCACTTTAGAAAAACATCCTTGTTTTTCTAAAGTGGACGAGTTTTTTGTTACCCGTCGAGTTTTGAATTTTCTATTATAAATTTTATGAAAATATGGCGAGGAACAGACTTTTCGCAAAAAACATATGTCTTACAAGAGTTAAATTTCAAAAGCTTTCTGAATAAATAAATTCTGTCATTTACAATGAGAAGTAAAACTAATCTTGTTGGTTAATTCAATGAGCTATTTCGCACAGCTCGCTCATTTATTCTTTTCTTGTCAACTATGGAATAAGCCCTTTTTCCATCATACTAAAGAACTCTCCACTTGCATTTAAAATAAGATGATCCAAAATTGCAATTCCTAAAATCTCGCCGGCTGAAACAAGTCGCTGCGTCAACAAAATATCTTCATCAGATGGAACTAGATTTCCCGAAGGATGATTATGAGCAATTATTATCGAAGCGGCTCTATCGGTAATCGGGTCGGCAAAAACTTCTCGCGGGTGTACGATAGTTCGATTAAGAGTGCCCACCGTAACAACTCGAATTGCAATCACCTCATTTGCTCCGCTTAAGGACACGCAAATAAAAGTTTCTTGTTTACGATAGGCATAATGTAACAAGTATGGAACCAATGCTTTTGGACTTGTGATTTTCGAATCTTGAAAACAAAAATATCTACGCCCAAGTTCAAGTGCCGCCAAAACCGTACAAAGCTTTGTTTCACCAATTCCTTCGACAATGCTTAAATTTTCCCGCACATTAGAAATATCACTTTTGTCTAAAACTCGCAAAACATCATTAGCCAAAGAAATTACAGATTTTTTTGCATATCCCGTTCTGAGCAAAAGTGCTATCAGCTCCTCGTCTTTTAGGTTTTTAGCTCCAAATTCAAGAAGTTGTTCACGAAAATGAGGCTTTGAACCTCGCCTATTTACGCCCGAATTTTTTTCTTTCATTATTTTTTCTTGTGATGGTAATGGTGGAAAACTATTTAAATCTTTTGTCTCTATTCTATTTTTAGGCGTCTTTAAGTCTAACGTATTCTTTTCTGTTGTTATTTGCAAACAAATATTTTCACAAAGAAAATCTGTCTTGCTTTGTGTTGACTTTTTATCAGAAAAATACCTATCCTGTTTTACTTCTTTATTCTCCATTCAAAAACTCCAAAACACAACAAATAGGCAAATGGTCAGAATAGCCTTGACCGTTTGACACCATAAACTTATTTGGCTCACCATTATCTTTCAAAAAGGGTTTTACTGCCAATGGCGAAAAATCGACAAGGTCTAATCCGCATCCATCCTCCAAGTTGTGAGAAAAAAACATATTATCGATTTGTTCCCAATTATCTTTGTAAAAAAATGAACCGTCAACGCCAAGTCTTTTTTGTGTCGGTGCGTCAAACTTCCAAACATAGTTAAACTTTTTTGGAAGTTCAGCAAACTCATTCGGTTCTTGATTAAAATCCCCACAAATTAAAATATGCGCTTCAGGATCTTCTTCCAAAGTTTTTTCCACCTCTGCTAAAAGTTGTGCCTCTTGTGCATTACGAATAATATCAGTATTATTGCCTAGCTTTGACTTCCAATGCACAGCAAAAATAGTTAAATATTCGCAACGCTTTCCAAAGTTAATTTCCATAGTAGCCTTAAATAGTGGGCGTAATCCATCGCTATCAAAACGCGAATCCGTAAGCTTAAATTGCTGAAAATCCACAATGGGAAATTTTGAAAAAACAGCCGTACAAAAATTTGCTTTTCCCGTTGGCGGAAAAAACACAACATAATCATACCCCTCTCTAGCAGAAAAAAGTTTTGCAAAATCCTCAACAACTCGCAAACCTTCGATTTCTTGCATTACAAAAATATCCGGCATTTGTCCCTTTCTGCCACCAAAAGTTTCCACAGCCGATTCACCAACTTCTCGCAAACGCAAAAGCCGTGCCCGATATTTTTCCGCTGACCACTTTGACCTCGCCCCCTTAAATTCCGCAAACTCCTTCCCGTCCTCAATAGCATCAAAAAAGGTTTGAGCATTATAACTCACGCAATAAATCGGCTCCTTCGCCGAAAATCGCAACCTATTTCCACCCAAAAGATTTGCACAATTTGTGCAAGACGAAAACAAAATTAGCAAAACTGCAAAACTAAAAAACTTAAACTTTTTCATAAATTCTCCCTATACTAAATATAGTATTTTTTTCAAAAAAATGTATCAAGTTTTAAAAAGTTTTTTTATTTTTTTAATTAACCTTTGTACAACTTGTCCGTACCCATCGAAAATCGCGCTCCCGCCACGGACGGCGGGCTAGTTGTAAAAAATTACAACAAATGACAAACGGTGGAAAACCCATTCCTAACGGCGATCCATTTTGGTAAATGGTGGGCTTACCACCATACCATTTTAATTGCAGGACGACTTTTAGAGCTGTGTACGGTGACGAAAGCTACTACGATACTCCAAGAATAACCCCGACAATGAAGTCGATTCGTAAAGCATTCAAGCCACAATCAGGCTTCGGTGGCAACCCACTAGATAAAGAGAGCTTTTGGCGACTGACACCGGGTATGCTAAAACGGATGGAACGCTATGGTTTAAAAAACGATGTTGAAAACTTTGCGAAAAAGTTAGGAATAAAAAACTATGATGTAAGGTTGGCAAATGAAGTTACCACACGACAGCTTGGACATAGTGATTTTCATGTAAAAATAATTAAAGGAGCAAATCCTAAACAACACGAAATAGAGATTGCAAAAATTCTACACAAAAACGGACACGAGGTTTTATTTACACCTGAAAACAATTTTATACAAGGGACAAAAAACCCCGAAGGTATTTTGACCGACAAAAACGCAGTTATAGAAATGAAAGAAGTTACTAGTAAAAAACTTAATAAGGTTTCTGATAACATAGAAAAAGCAATAGAACAGAATGCAGAGATTGTAATACTAAATCTTGTTGGTGAAAAAGATTTTGCTGAAAAAGATGCAATAAATGTTGCAAAAGACCAACTATATAACAGCAAAAAAACTTTACGAGAAATATGGCTTATATATGGTGAAAAAATAAGTAGAATAAAGCGTTGAAAGAATAAAAGCAGGCTGAAAGGCGTTTAGTATCACAACGTTTTTTCTTTCTTGACCTGCTTTCACGGCTACTGTGGTGGCTGATTACATCCGCCCATACTCCCACAACTCCACTCACTATATTATCGCCTATTATCAAAAAAAAGTCAAGTGCTTTTTATTATTTTTGTTAAACTTTTTTAGCTTTTTTTATTCATTCTTTCTAAACACACCAATTATCATCTACCAAGCAACCGTCAACACGCCCCGCAAGGTTATTTATTTTTTTGTCTGTTATTTTTATTTGATAACCAAAAGCTTTATTATTTATTACTGGAGACTTTGATAACTCAATCTCAT
>JARGFC010000042.1:0-21463 GCA_038397925.1 Treponemataceae bacterium | reverse complement strand
AACCTCAAGTTCACGAGTGAGGCGAATTTTCGTACGCTTAGCGTACTTTACGATAATGCGAGTTTGCACAAAGCAAAATTCCAAGTGCAAACTCGACCATTTAATGAGCCGACCATCTAGTCGGCGAAATTAAATGTTCCTTTGTAGCGACAGACACAAATAGAGTGCCCCGAACGAAGGTGGAAAAGTGTCCAAAAAAAATATAAAAAAACTTTTAAAAAGCTATTGACAAAAAATTTAATTTATGTTATACTTAAAAGTAGTAAGTCCTTGAGCAAAGGATACAAGTCTCCATCGTCTAACGGTTAGGACATCGGGTTTTCATCCCGACAATGGGGGTTCGATTCCCCCTGGAGATGTTTTGGGTATTTCATACTCAGATGCATTTTCCTACGTTCCCTTTTGTTATTTAAAGAGAACGTTTTTTTACGAAATAAGCTAAAAAAAATTTTGTTTACTATAAATGCCTTAATAAAAAATTAAAGGAATTTTAGTTTTATTTTTCAGGATTTTCGGTTGACTTATTTTGTTTATGTTTTTTATATTTTTGCCAATGCTTGTAAAATATAAATATTTTTTCAAACATAAAAATAAAAATTACGAGAGCACATAGAACTAATGAAATTTGCAAAAATTTATTAAAAAGTTCATTTTTGAACAAAAGAGAAATTAAGGCTAAAAAATATAAAGTCATCGTACCTGCAATTGTAATTTTGCCACCAATTGTAGACTTTGGTTCCATCGGATAATTCAAAGCTATAAATTTAACCATTCCATAACTTTGAATAAAAAACCTCATAAACAAAAGCCAAAAAAACCAGAGAGGCAAAATTTCTTTTTCATAAAAAAGAGCCGACATAAAAGTCAGTAGGGCGTAATCGCTCATTGAATCTATCATTTTGCCTAGCCCTGTAATTTCCTTTTTTTTGCGAGCTACAATACCGTCAAGGGCATCTGAAATAAATATTATAACCGTAAAACAAACTGCCAAAATTAAAATTGTTTCGTGCTCACAATACCAAATTAAAAAACCTACGGTCATAACAGAGGAAGCACGAAAAAGCGAAATAGAATTAGCGAGATTTACATCGGTTAGTTTTTCGGCTGTTTCTGTTTTATAAAAGGTTTCCATATGAGAAGTTAAATAAAAATAAATTACAAAATGCCACAATACAGTAAACATAAAAAATGTATAAAAAGAATATTTTGAAAGCTCAAAAAAATATGTTATACCGCCTAACAAAATAGACTGTAAAATAAAAAAGGCTAAAAGTAATCTTGCTAGTTTAATTTTCATAAACATCATAATATCATAATATAAAAAATTGTCAAGAGTTGGCGTACGATTCTGCAAAGCTAGAAGAGCTTTTTGTTATTTCCGTTTAAGGCTATTGAAAAAAATATTTGCTTGATTACAATTATTTGATATGTCGTTAAATTGTAAAGAAATAGATTTAATAATAAAGGAAGCCAATTTGGAAGGTGCTTTCGCTCAAAAGGTTGTGCAGCCTTCATACACAAGTTTGGTTTTAGGCTTGTATAAAAATAGAGCTTTTAACTTATTTTTTTCGCTTGAGGGAAGTTCTTGCCGTTTTAATTTAAGCGAAAAAAGATTTTCAAAGCCCACAAAGCCTCTTAGATTTATGGAGCTTCTTCGTGCAAAAATACTCGGACTAAAAGTTGAAAGTGTAAAACAAATCAACGCCGACCGAATTGTTAAGTTTGTTTTTTTAAACACAAGTGACAATTCGAAAGTTGATAAAAGACTTTTTTTATATTTTAAACTTTGGAGTGGTGCAGCAAATATTATTTTAACAGATAGCGAAAATAAAATCATTGATGCGTTTTATCGCCGACCGAAAAAAAAAGAAATCTCTGGAGAATTTTTTTTAGAAGCTCCACCTTTAAGCGAAGCAAAAATTCAAGCAAGGCTTGCAAAGTTTGATATTAGAGAATACGACAAGTCTCTTTCTTTTAATGAAGCTATTGATGTTGCTTATAAAAATGAAAGTCCTAAGGTTAATGTTGAAACTGTCAAAGCACAACTTTTGCTTAATCTTGTAGAAAAAATTGACAAGTTAAAAGAACGAAAAAAAAATCTATTAAAGGAATTGCAAAATTTTGAAAACCCTGAGAGTTTAAAAATTGCAGGGGATTTAATTTTAAGCAATATTGCAAAAATAAATAAAAGCGAAAATAAAAGTTTTTTTGAAGGAGTGGATTACACAACTGGCAAACCTGTAAAAATACTTCTTGACAAATTAAAAACACCACAAGAAAATGCAACCGAATATTATACTCGCTCAAAGAAAATTATTTCAGGAAAGAAAACCATATCTGAAAATATTGCTCTTTTAAAAAAACAAATTTTAGAACTACAGAGCGAGCAAGAGTATATAAAAAGTTTAAACGATCTTTCTGAGTTAAAAAAACTTTTAGCAAAAAAAACTCCCGCCACCATCATTGATGTTCACAAAAAAAACAAGGGCATAAAAAACTTTTCGGGTTTGAAGTTTAACATAGACGGCTTTTTAGTTTTGGTGGGACGAAGTGCAACTGAAAACGATGAGCTTTTGCGGCATTGCGTGCGGGGCTTTGATACTTGGTTGCATGTGCGAGATTTTCCCGGAGCTTATGTTTTTATAAAGCACCAAAAAAATAAAACTGTGCCTTTGGAAGTTTTGCTTTTGGCTGGAAATTTGGCAGTCTTTTATTCAAAGGCAAAAAAGAACGGCGAAGCAACTGTTTATTACACTCAAGTTAAAAATTTAAGGCGTGCCAAAAATGCAAAAAAAGGTACTGTCCTACCACAAAATCCGAAAACGCTCTTTATAAAACTTGATGAAAAGATGTTGTCAAAAGGAAGGATTTCCTCGCTTTTCTGATGCTTATTATAATCTTAACTGTTTTTGTTTAGCCTAAAAATATATTTCCTAAATAAACTTTTGTTTTATAATTATATCTTGCTGTAGCCACTTGATTTCACTATGCCTTTAAGCCACTTGAAAAAAACAAAAAAAACTGATATAATGGACACTCTTAACAAAAGAACATTTCTTGTTTTTAAAAAGCTTTAAAAATTAGCAATGTTAAATTATAGAGGTATGTATGCCAAAAATTGAAGTGAATGAAAATATTTTTTTTGACTTGGTGGAAGAACGTTACGACTACGAGCGTTTGGAAAAAGAATTAGCTTTTGCAAAAGCGGAGCTGGATGAATTGCCAGATGAAAACGAAACGGAAAACCGCATAATAAAAATAGAGTTAAATGATACAAATCGTCCTGACTTGTGGTCGACTGCGGGGCTGGCACGGCTTTTGCGGGTACATCGAACAGGACGAATGAACACAATGAGCTATGACGATTTTATGTCAACAAAGGCAAAAACTCGCGAAGTGGATGGACGAGTTGTAAAGGTGGATAAAAGCTTAGAAAAAATTCGCCCCTTTATGACAGCCTTTGTAATTTCGGGAAAACCCATTAACGAAGAATTTTTAGCGGACATAATTCAAACTCAAGAAAAGCTTTGTACAGGTTTTGGACGAAAACGAAAATCCTTTTCGATGGGCGTTTATCGAGTAAAGTCTGTTGACTGGCCTATTTATTATACAACCGCCAAACCGACTGAAAGTTTTATTCCACTTGGTCAAAGTTCGCCAATGACCTTAAAGGAAATTTTGGAAAAACATCCAAAGGGAATTGAATATGCGGATATTCTAAAAGATTTTGACAGCTATCCAATTTTAAAAGATTCAAGTGGGAAGGTTCTTTCTTTTCCACCAATTATAAATAGTGCAGACATTGGAGCGGTGCAGGTTGGCGATTCTGATTTGCTTGTAGAATTTACTGGAGTTAATATCGAAGCTCTTTTGCTTGCAACAAATATTGTAGCCTGCGATTTTGCCGATGCAGGTTATAAAATTTTGCCCGTTACAAATATGCACGAATATGAAACCAGCTATGGAAGTACAATTACAAGTCCATATTATTTTCAAACACCAACTCGAACTACACTTGAAGCTATAAATAAACTTTTGGGAACAAATTTAAGCTTGAGTGAAGTGCAGGCTGCACTTAAAAAGATGGACTGCAAAATAGACATTGCCGAAAATACGATAATTGCTCATCCGAGTCCGTATCGAAATGATTTTTTACACGAGGTTGACATAATCGAAGATGTGATGATGGGACTGGGTGTGGAAACTTTTGAGCCTGAAACTCCAAAAGATTTTACAGTTGGTAGACTTTTACCCATTACAAAAATCGGGCGAAAACTTAAGTCTGTTATGGTAGGTTTAGGTTTTCAAGAAATGATAATGAATTATCTGGGTTCCAAAAAAAACTTTGTGGAAAATATGCTCTACAAAAAAAATGACATAATTGAAATAGCAAATCCAATGAGTGAAAGCTATAATGTTTTGCGTCACTCGGTTTTGCCAAGTCTTTTTATAGCAGAAAGTGTTTCAGGAACTGCAATTTATCCGCACAAGATTTTTGAGTTTGGCAAGGTTGCCCGCATCAATCCCGAAACCGCCGAAGGCACGGAAACTACCGACAATCTCGGCTTTTTACTTGTTTCTCAAGATGCAAATTACAATGAGGCAGCAAGTATTGTAGCAACTCTTTTTTACTTTTTGGGGCTCGAATACAAGGTAAAGGAAAGCGACTTGCCACTTTATATAAAAGGACGCCAAGCCGAAGTTTCGGTAAACGGTTTGAATATTGGACATTTCGGTGAAGTCGCCCCAGAAATCTTAACGAATTGGCAAATGCAAAATCCTGCCGTAGCCTGTGAAATAAATATTCGCAAAGCTCTATTGTAAAAATTTAACCTTTATAAGACTTGTCCGTGCCTTGCGAAAATCGCTTATCCGCTCACTCTGGATGGGTGAGCGGTTTTAAACTAGCGATAAGTTACAAGGCAAAACTGGCAACGAAGGGGTTAGGAATTTTTGACGCACAAAAATTCCTAACCTTAAGCAAGCTGTAGAACACCAATGAAACTCGCTATAAAGTCCATTTAACAAAAGAACAGAACGCAAGTTAAACGCATCTGTTTAAATTCCCAACAAGGACGGCGAGCTAGAATAAAACATTGGCGAGTTTTGAATTTTCATAAAAATTATAATAGAAAATTCAAAACTCGACCACCTTAAAAAACAAGGATATTTTTTTAAGGTGAGCTTTAGAATGAGCCTAGTGGTCGTAAATTTTACGAAGCATCGTTAAAATTACAAGGTATAAGAAAACCTGTAATCAAAGACATAAAAAGGGTATAGTTTTAAACTACACCCTTTTTATCTTTTATAAAAGATTAAGTTTAAATAACTTTAAAAAATTCCTTTATTCTTCATTTTGCGGGTTACCGTCTCTACCCGGTACTTTTTTAAAGATACCCGTAACCATAAGAGCAATCGCACCATCTCCTGTGATGTTACAAGCTGTGCCAAAACTATCCTGCAATGCAAATATCGAAAGCATAAGAGCAACTCCATTTTCATCAAAACCAAGTATGCCAGTGATAAGCCCCAACGAAGCAACAACAGTACCACCGGGAACACCGGGTGCTGCAATTGCAAAAATTCCCAACAAGAGAGCAAACAAAATCATATCACCAGTAGCGGGCAAAGTTCCGTAAAGCACCTTGGAAACAACCATTACAAAAAAAGTTTCAGTAAGCACAGAACCACAAAGGTGACAGTTTGAACACAAGGGAATTACAAAGTCCCTAATTTTTGCATCAAGGGTTTTTGCTTTTTTTGCACACTTGATTGCGACAGAAAGAGTTGCGGCGGAAGACATCGTACCGATAGCTGTCATATATGCAGGTCCATAATGCTTGACAACTTCCATTGGGTTTGTTTTGGAGATGAGTCCGCCAATTCCGTACAACAAAGCCATCCAAATATAATGCCCTACAAGAACAATTACAACAACAATTAAAAACACAGGTAGTTCTCTGAGAATAACTCCTTCGTATGCAAGAGTAGCAAAAGTTGCTGCAATAAATACCGGCAAAATAGAAAGCACAACTTTGTCAACAATCCACAAAACAATATTATTAAGTTGCACAAATATTTTTTCAAAAATATCGGACTTAGTATAAATTGTTGCCATACCAAAAAGTATCGACGAAACAAGTGCTGTCATAACAGGCATAACTGGCGTAATCCCAAGATTAAAAAGAAGCTTTGGCATTTTTGTACCTTCGCCGACTGCCGTTGCAATACTAAGATTTGGAATAATAATATTACCCGCAATAATCGAAAACAAGGCTGCACCGATTGATGACGCATAACAAATTATAAGCGTAACAGTGAGCATTTTTCCTGCGTTTTCTTTTAACCCTACTATTGCAGGTGTAATAAACCCAAGAATAACCAGTGGCACACAGTAGTTTACCATCTGTCCCAACAAAGCCTTGAGCGAACCAATAAACTGCATAATTGCATCATTTGCAACAAGCCCAATCCCAACACCTATTACGATGCTAACAATCAATCTAAACAAAAAAGATTGATACCATTTTTTTTCTGCTGACATTTTTATCCTCCCATGTCACCATTTTATATTAAATAATATTCTCTCATAAAAAAGAATTTTTGTCAATATTAAGCATAAGCTTAAAATTTACATTTGTAAGACTTGTCCGTGTTTTGCGAAAATCGCTTATCCGCTCACTCTGGATGGGTGAGCGGTCTTAAACTTCGCGTTGAGCTAAAACGCAAATCTGGCAAAGTTGGGCGGGAATTTTTTTTCCAAAAAATTCCCACCTAAGCAAACCAGAGCTACGCTCCTTGATATAGCATAAACTTTGTAAAAAATTACAAATGTAAAAGCTTAGTTGACAAAAATAAAAAATAATGCTATTGTGAGAATGTGAAAAATTTTAAAGGTCTTTTATACAGCTTTTTAATTTTTGTTGTTTTGATAGCCTGTATAAATTTAATTGTTGTTTTAAGCACTGAAAAACAAATTTTAAAAGCTGATGACAAAAAACTTTTAGACGCCGACTATATTCTCGTATTGGGTGCAGCTGTTTGGAAAAATAAATACCCAAGTTTTATTCTCGAGGAAAGGTTGCTAGAAGGGGTTAATGTTTTTAAAATGGGAGCATCTAAAATAATTTTGCTCAGCGGTGACCACGGAAAAACAAACTATGATGAAGTTTCAGTAATGGAAAGTTATACTTTGGGGCAGGGTATACCTTCTGAAAATATTCTTTTAGATAAGTATGGTTTTTCTACATATGCCAGTTGTTATAATGCAAAACAAAAATTCAAAGCAAAAAAAATAATAATTGTAACGCAAAAATATCATTTACATAGAGCGGTATATATAGCGAAAGCCTTTGGTATGGATGCTTATGGAGTTGCAAGTGATAGACAAAAAATCGCAGGTGCTTTTAGTCGTAGCTTTCGTGAAGTTTTTGCTAGAGTTAAAGATTTTGGTATGTGCATTTTTAAACCTGTGCCATCTGAAAAGGAAGAATAATTTTGCCAACTAAATTGTAGGCTTATTAAATGGTCAAGTTTGCATATAGAAAGATTAACAAACGAAACTTACAATATAAAAAGTGTAAATGAATTTTGAAAGAAAACTCAAGGAGAACTTATGAACACAGTTATTGATTTAACTTTTTTGCAAATGCTTGTTGCATATATTTTTGTTTTAATTTTGCTTTTATTTTTACGCTTACGAAAACTAACAGGCGAAAAAGAAATTTTACTTTCATGCATTCGTATGACTTTACAATTATGTCTTGCAGGATATGTTTTAATTTGGATTTTGAAAAAACCTTCACCTTTTTTTACAGCTATAATTTTATTTGCAATGGAAATATTTGCAGTGTTAAATGTTTTTAAAAGAGTAAAATCAAATTTATCTATCAAGCTAAAATTAAAAATTGCAATTGCGATGATAACAGGTACATTGGTTTGCATTGTGTATTTTTTTATTTGTGTTTTACAAACTTCTATTTTTTCCAACTTGCAATATTTTATTCCTATAAGCGGAATGCTGATAGGAAATACAATGACAGGTTTATCACTTGCCGTAAAACACTTTGTCGAAGGAATGAAACTGCAAAAAGATTTTGTTGAAAATGCATTGATGTTGGGAGCCACTCCAAAACTAGCCACAAAAGAAATTGCCGACAGAGCTTTCGACTCCGCAATTTTGCCAACGGTTAATTCGATGGCAGGTATGGGAATTATTTTTTTGCCGGGTATGATGACGGGACAAATTCTTTCTGGTATCTCGCCCCTAATAGCAATTAAATATCAAATCGCAATTATGCTGGGCATTTTGGGAAGCGTAAGTTTAAGCTCCTTTATTTTTGTACAAATAGCTTACACCGCATTTTTTAATGACGAGAGTCAAATGCTCGAATAAGGTTTTGCGAAGTTTATACTTAAGCGAGGAGCGTAGCTCTGGCTTGCTTATGCGGAAATTTTTTTATAAAAAATTTCCGCCCGACTTTGCCAGATTGGCGTTGTAACTCACTGTTAGTTTTAAAACCCCTCGCTCATCCAAAGCTCACCTTAAAAAAACGTCCTTGTTTTTTTAAGGTGGTCGAGTTTTAAATTTTTATGCAAATTCAAAATTCGCTAAATGCTTTATTCTTGCTCGCCGTCCGTGGCGAGAGTAGCGTTTTTCGAAAAATAAGGATAGTCTTATAAATGTTAAAAAAAGTTTTCAACTTGTTTTATCCACAAAATCTCGTATTGATTTTTCTTTGAAAAATGATTAATATGGGGCAAATGAAAGAATGTTGTATTTTCGATTTAGATGGAACGCTAACAAATACTGTAAATACTTTGGCTTATTTTGTAAATAGCACTTTTGCAAAATATGGGCTTTGTGAAATTGAGGCTGAAAGATTTAAGTATTTGGCAGGAGACGGGGCGAGGAATTTGATTCGTCGTTCTCTTGCGATTTGTGTGGATGAGTGGACGCAAGAGTTTGAGGATACGCTTTTGTATGAATATAACACAGCCTACGATAATGATTTTTTGCGAAATTGTGTTGTGTATGACGGAGTACGGGAAATGCTTTCCACTTTAAAGGCAAAAAATATTAAGCTTGCTGTTTTAACGAATAAGCCTCAAGTTACGGCGGTAAAAGTCGTGGAAGCTTTTTTTGAAAAAGGTTTTTTTGATGTAATTTTGGGGCAGCAAGCTGGATTGCCTCTGAAGCCTAATCCTGAAGGCGTTTTTAGAATTATTTCGGAGCTTGGTGTAAAACCGGAAAATTGTGTGTATGTAGGCGACACTGCCACCGATATGAAAACAGGCAAAAACGCCAAGCTTTTTACTGTTGGCTTGCTTTGGGGTTTTCGTGAACGGGAAGAGCTGGAAGCGAATAAGGCTGATGTAATAATCGAAAAGCCTAATGAGCTTTTGCGTTTTTTTAACTAATTTTTAACTGCTGTAAAATAGTAGAAATTCGCTTTAATTGGCTATTTTAAAAAAGCTCTTTTGTATGAGCGGGAGCTTTTATGCCAAGATGTTCGTACGCTTTGGCGGTAGCAACTCGCCCTCTTGGTGTGCGTTGTAAAAGCCCGCATTGAATAAGGTAGGGCTCGTAATAATCTTCTAGCGTGTCTTGGGTTTCGCCAATGGAAATGGCTAGAGTTTCACTACCAACAGGACCGCCACCATAGTTTTCGATAATGGAGCGTAAAATTTGGCGGTCGTATTCTTCCAAGCCGAGTTTATCAACACCAAGTCGTTCCAAGCTAAATAACACAAGGGCATCATCGATAATGCTTTTACCACTAAGTTGTGCAAAATCCCGAACTCGTCTTAAAAGCCTGTTTGCAATTCGTGGCGTTCCTCTTGCACAAGATGCTAGCAAAAGAGCACTTGAGTTTTGAATTTTTACATTGAGCAGTTTTGCCGAACGCAAAATCACCTTTGCCAACTCTTCAGGTTTGTAAAAGTTAAGCTGTAAAATAATGCCAAAGCGAGAGGCGAGAGGTGAAGAAACAACACCCGCTCTCGTAGTTGCACCGATTAGCGTAAATGAGGGTATAGGTAAACGGAAAGTACGAGCTGCAGGTCCTTGTCCCACTACCCAGTCAATTTCATAATCTTCCATTGCAATATAAAGCATTTCCTGAATTGAGGGCTTGAGTCTGTGAATTTCGTCTATAAAAAAAACGCTGTGCTCGGAAAGTGTCGTTAAAATTCCCACTAAGTCCTTCGGTTTTTCTAAGGCGGGTGCAGAAGTAATCTTTGTTTCCACACCCAACTCATTTGCTGTAATTTGTGCAAGAGTAGTTTTTCCAAGCCCCGGTGGCCCAATTAAAAAAAGATGGTCTAAACTTTCATTACGAGACTTTGCCGCTTCAACATAAACTTTAAGGTTTGCTTTATTTTCACTCTGCCCCAAAAAATCTTTTAAAAAACGAGGGCGTAACGAAGGGCTGGCTTCATCTTCAAAAGTTTTTTCTGCATCTAAAATGCTTTCTTTTTTAGAGAGTTTTTCCAAAATATTTATTCGCCACTTTTGTCCGTATTATCAGCAGGCTCTTCGGAAGTTTCCGCCGGTGTTTTATCAGACTCTTCTGTCGATGTTTCAGTCTCAGTTTCTGCTTCAGGGGTTTCCGTTGGCGATTCAACTTCAGTTTTGTCCGTTTCAGATTTTTCCTCATTCTTCCACCATTCTGTGGACTGTTTTTGTTGTTGCTGTTTAACCTCATCTTGAAAGCTTGTATTTTTTGAGCGATTCAAAAAAGCAAGTGCAAAAACTAGCACAAAAAAAATGGCAACTGCACCTCGTGTTAGCTTTGCCAAAGCACTGGCAGAACGTGCACCAAAAGCCGAACTTGAGCTACCACCTAAAAGCCCCCCCATACCATCTCCATCTTCATTTTGCAACAGCACAAGCAAAATGACAATAAGACAAACAATAACACAAAATACTAAAATAATTGTTGATAGAATTCCCATTTTAACTCCAATTTATTACTCTTTAAGAGTTACATTATATTCAAAGACAAAAAATTGTCAATAGGATAAGTTTTTGTTTTTTATTAGGCTTACACTTTAGCGGGGAGCGTAGCTTTGGCTCGCTTAAGGACAAGAATTTTTGTGCGTCAAAAATTCTTGTCCTGACTTTGCCATATTTGCGTTTTAGCTCAACGCGAAGTCTAAGCCCCTGAGTTATCAAAGACGAAGGGATAAGCGGTTTTCGCAAAGCACGCTCAAGTCTTACAAAGGTTAATTAACAAATAGCGTAAAGTTGAACGAATGATATGAGCTAACAAAACTGAAACCTCCCGCCCAAAACAGTTTACAAAAACTTTAAAATAGTTCTTGACAAAAATTTCAAAATAACTATACTGTGCTAAAAAGGCAGTTTGAAATTTTATTTTATGGAAACCAAAAAAACAGAAAATAATACGCTTAAAAAAAATTGGCTCGATATGACTGAAGCGGGGATAGCAAAAAAAATTTTTATGACAGTGCTATCTGCTTTGCTTATGTCGTTTCCTATTGCGACGTTTGTTAAAAGTGCCGAACTTGTACCCGGTGGAATTAGCGGGTTGACTATTTTAATCCAAAGACTGTTTAGTCATTTTTTGGGGATTGAACTGCCTTTTGGAATTTTGAATATTACCTTGGGGTTAATTCCTGCCGTGCTTGCGTTTTTTTGCGTTGGAAAACAATTTGTACTTTTTTCCTCTTTGCAAATTTTACTTATGTCCTTTTTTGTTGACTTATGGCCCAATATTATTTTTGAAAGCGATATTTTTCTTAACACTGTTTTTGCAGCCGTGTTTACAGGCTTCGGAGTTGTAACGACTTTAAACGCAGGGCTTTCCACGGGCGGAACTGATTTTATTTTTATGTCGATTTCTGCAAAACTCGGAATTAGTCTTTGGAATTATGCCTTTTTGTTTAATGCCTCGCTTTTAGTAATTTCGGCTTTTATTTTTGGGTTTAAGCCTGCTATGTATTCCGTTGTTTATCAATACATAGTTACCAAGATTATTTCAAATTATCACGCTCGATATATGAAACGAGCTCTTTTGATTATTGCGGACGATTCAGAACCCATATCCACCGATTTGATGAAACTAACCAATCACGCAATAACGGAATTTCAGGGTATCGGAAAATACACTGGCGAAAAACGGACAATGCTTTATATGGTTGTTACAAAAGAAGATATGCCAAAAATAAAACAATATTTACACAATTCAAAACAAAAGATTTTTATGACAGTTTCCGAAATCGAAAATATCAATGGATATTTTTATCTAAAACCTTTGGATTAGCTTGAATTTTCTATAAAATCTAAACAATATTATTACTTTTCTTTATTTGATAGTTCTAATTTATAAAAAAATCCACCAAACGAGCAAACGAAAGTTTACTCATTTGGTGGATAAAAGGAAGGTGTTATGAATTTTGTGGTAAAATTTCAGTTACTCAATAGCACTTGGTTTTACCTTTACAATTTGTCCCAGACCTGCGTCAAAGACAATAACAAAATTAACTTTTGTGCGTATCTTTTTTGCACCAAAATTAAAAGCAAAAAAGGATACTTACGGCAATCCCTGACGCAGTTACTCTGCGACTTTTCTTTTACTTAAGAAAGTCCATAAAAACATTGTTTTTTAGGAACAACAATTATCTTTATGTAGTTTTCCATGTTGTTTTTTACATCGTTTTTTATGTAAAAAATCTCGATCAACTATTAATTTTGCGGCTACATTGTCACCAGCAAGTGTAAAACTATCCAATATGTCTTGCGTCGTATCTTCCTCTTCTATTTGCTCACAAATATAAGAATGCATAAAGATTTCTGTTGCATAGTCATTTGCCTTTTTCGCTACATCATGCAAATCAAAAATTCTTTTTGTAACTTTTTGTTCGTGTTCATATATGATTTTTGCAACATCTACAGGTTCAGTTACATCAAACTTTTCCATTTTTATGTCGTGCAAGGTTGGCGTTACACCTCGTTTTATCATAAAATCGATAAAATCACTTGCATGCTCGAGTTCCTCTTTGTAATGCTCCATAAGCCAAGCAGAAAAACCTTTATAGTTTTGTTTTTCCATAATAAGCCCTAATTCAAGGTAAATATAACCCGAATACAACTCAAAATTGATTTGTTCATTCATCTCTACCATAACTTGTTTATCCATAAAAATCCTCCATATTTGATTTTTAATTATATTTAAAGTTGCTAGCTCATTTATCCAGCAACTTAAAAATTTTATACTAATCTATAAATTCCTATTTTTCATTTTTTTTTAATAATTTGTGAACACCAAAGACTAGTCCACAAACTGCAACAGCTATCAAAACAATAATTACCACCAGTGGAATACCTTTACCGGGTATTTTATTTGAAGCTGCTTCCTGATGAACAGTAAACCCTTTTTCAGGGGCAGGACCATTTTTAGCTACTTTATGCCCAGGTCCACCATCAAACACAAGATAGTACGGCTCATCTGGTATTTTTACTTTTAACTCACTAGACTTCGGAAACTTATGCGTTTCAATAACACGATCATCATGCTTACTTTTTACTAAAAGTGACATTCCCACTGCATCTTGCCCATTTGAAAATCCAGCCTTTACATAAACATATTCTTCATCAGTATCTTCAATAATAAGAAGTGGCGTATGCGTAAAAGCTTTCATTGTAAAAAGCAAAAATGAACAAGTAAGCCATATTACTTTTTTTGTATGACTCATAAATTACGCCTCAAATAGTTTTAACAACTTAAAAGACATAATAACCGCAATAATAGCAGGTGGAACTTGTACAACAAAAGTTGTAAGCCCATTAAGAACATCACCTTGTATAATATGTGCACAAGCGTGAAGTCCATTTAGCACTGCCATAATAAGTCCAAATATTGCAATCACTTTCCAGCCATTTTTACTTTTAAAAATATACGAAAAAAGTGCAGGTAATAAAGACAAGATTGTAAAAACAACCATCATAACTATACCGGAAGGCTCTTTTAGCATTTTCATAGTTTCGTTTAAAAGTGCTTCATCCATTCCCGGAGCTAACATTGCATGGATTGCAATATGCAATACATAACCAAAAAAGCTAATTGTATGTAAGCCTGCAATTTTTAATTGCTTAAAATAAAGCAACTGTTTGTTTTCCATAAAAAATCTCCTTGAAAAACATCGAAAAGTCGGCTAGCTTGTTAACTAACCGACTCAAATTAAAAATTATTCAATATCACTTGATTTAACTTTTACAACATGTCCAGGACCTGCATCAAAGACAACAACAAAATTGCCTTTTGGGCGTTTAAGAGTTATCTCGCCAGCTTTATTAAGCTGAGCTTTAGTACCTAGAGCATTTCCTTTTTCGTCATAAAGCTTTATCGGTTTGTCATTTTTTTCAATCCGAATTTCCACACCTTCGGCAGAAGCTCCGTTTGAAAAACCACCTTCACAAGTGATAGTCCCATCACCATTGTCAAAAACAGATAAAAGCGGAGTGTGTGCAAACACAACTGCACAAGCCAAAACCGCAACCAAAGTTAAAAAAATAGTTCGTTTTTTCATTTTAATCCTCCTCTAAGATTAAAAGTCTGAAATCCAAACCTGATAAAGTAAACCTTATCAGTTATCCAATATCTAAAAGTGCAAAGCACTATTTTATAAATTCATTCAAAGCTATTCTACCAGCACCTTCTACGTGTACAGCAATATCAGCATTAGACGAGTCAGCAGGCATAATAGTCGGGGCAGCTTTAAAGTTATTTAAATCCTTATCTGATTCCCCATACCAAAAATGCGAATGCAATGGTTTACCGTGAATTCCTGTAAACGATATAGTAGTGTACTTTCCTGCATTTGTCTTATCTGATTTTACTGCAAGCATTCCGGGCTTTGAAGGGTTCGCTGCAACTCTTTTATACGATGATGCAAAAAGAAGTTTGCCATCTTTGTATATCTTCATTTCGTTTTTACCATTTTCTACATTAAACTCAACATCAGTAAAAGATGGTACAGCAAAGCGATCTTCTAAAATTTTTATAACTTCATTTTTTGTAAAATCTCCACCTTTTGGATTTTTACCTGCAAATTCTTTTATAAGCTTTTGATAGGCAGCATCAACTTCTTTAGATGGATTGCGATATGCAGCACTTCGGTTTATCCATTTGCCTTTTTTTGCAAAGTCTTCAAACGGTGAAGATGGAAACATTTTAGCATAATTAGCAATATTTTCCGAATGATATTTTACTAGCTCAGCCTTTGTTTTAGAAGTGCGTGTAAAGGTTGGCCAGTTTGAACCTGCAATCGCAGAGTCAATGCTTCGTCCATTAAAACGGCAGTGGAAATGCTCCAAGCCTTCATCACCACCATGAACATCAGTAAACACCATATATTTTGCGTTTGTTAAACCACGCACATTTTTTGCAATCTCAAAAGTTTCCCAATAATGGTCTTTATATCCGGGCATTTCCTTTTTACCCGTATAAATATAATCAGCTTCAATTTCTTTTTCTTTCCCTTCATCAAGTACTGTAAATACAACCCGAGAACTTCCATCAAATTTGATTTTAACGATATTAGTTCCTGTTGCGTACATTGATGCGACTGCCGCCTTTAAACCATCAACCGTATAGTTAGGCATTTTACTAGCAGTCTTTGCATAAACATCTTCAAGTGAAGAATCTGAAAGCCCTAATTCTATAGTGTGCCATTCACCCTTCCAACCTTCAAAAATTGGTCCTTTTGATGCTTGTCTAGTTGTGCTATTTTTCCCACTTGCAGAAGATGTTGCATCAGGTGTAGATTCACAACTTGTAAAAATAAACAAGCTTGCCAATAATGCAATAATAATTTTTTTAAACTTCATATTTTATTCCTTAACACAAAAATTTTTTATTGATGAGGGTAAAGACAAGGTAGGCTTACCCTACCCTATCATTTACCCAATAACTTTTTTAGTTTTCAGTCTTTTTAGCATGAACACAACCTGGACATCCGCAATCACAAGTTGTTTCATTACTCTTTTTATTTTTGCTACTTCCACAATCGCAGGCTGAGCGTTTCCCAGTAAAAATTTTATAGTACTTTCTACCACTCAAAACTATTACAATCATTAAAATAGCAACTGCAATAACTACCTGCATGTTATACCTACTTTACTTTCGCAGCTTCAATCCACAAAACGGCATCCTGCGAAAGTTCTTTCCCATCATACTCTTCTTGATTACCAGCCTCTAAGGCAGCAAAACCCCAGTAGCCTTCACGAGGAGGCACAAAAGAAAAAACACCATTTTGGTCAGCAAGTATTACACCAGCAGCTGCAGATTCGGTTTTTAACTTTGCACGACTTTTGAATTCGTTTTTCTTCATATCTACATCGTAGTTGATATATTCGAATTCGATTTCAGCATTTGGTACAGGCTCACCATTGCTATCTACAACAACACCTCGGAAAACACCACCAACCAAAACCTCATACGGTGCGACTAATGGCATAATCTCAGGATAACCTTCTGCACAACGCTCCTGCCAATCAGTAGGCATATCGTTTTTGTTAATCATAACCTTGGTTATCTGCTGGATGTAAATATCCTCTGCTGGCTCGTAATAAGGATGAGGTACACCTACTAAAACCCAGTCTCCTGCACCTCTAAAACCAAAGCTTTTATCCAATGTAAAGTTATAAGCTTCGTCTTGATTTTCAGCAGTCTTAAATTTTGACTTCTTCAAGCCTTTCAGTAAATCGGTTTTTTCACCTTTATGAATAGAGAAGAACTCTTTAAAGCCCTTTACGCTACCATTTTTATCTTTACCGATAACCATTGTGTGTCCCGACTCTGCTGGATGGGTAAACACAAGTCTAAATTCCACTTCGTTACCACTAACATGTGATTCTGGTGTATAAATCATCTGAAAATGTGCAAACGAAGATCCAACAACAACTAGCGCTAACAAAAAACTAATTGTAAATTTTTTCATAAAAAACTCCTAATATATTTATTTCAAATCAAAAAAGTTTATTCAGTTTTTGTGTTTGCTAAATGTAAGTATAAGCTTACATTTAGGCAAGCGGATTACACATTTTGAAAAACCTTCCCAATTACAAAATCCTTATTTTTTCTTTGCCCTTAATTTAATAAAAATCGGTGGGCAGGCAAACAAACCCACAAATATTAATACAACAATTATAAAAGCAGTCAACGAAGCATTTTCTCTTTTTGGCTTTTGACTATCTGTTTCAGTTTTTGTCGCGAGCGTTTCAGGCTTGGAAGTTTGCTCGTTTGAATCATTTGATGCAACAAGCAATTCGTAAACCTGATTTTCATTAGCGTAAGTAATATCATTATTTAAAAAAGATAACTGAGCAAAAGCACAGGTTGTCAAAATACCCAAAATCATAAAAAAAGAAAATCTTAATTTCATAATTAGCCTCGTTTATTAATTTTTCTAAAAAGTATAAAAATCAAAATCAAATTACATATTCCAAGTAGCAAGGCGACTATTGCCGTAATTGACGGTCCGATTTTCGCAAAAGCGGGAGCGGTGTCAGTGGGCGTCCAGCTTGCGTCTGAAGTCTGTAATGCTTTTGTACTTTGCTTTTGGCTTTCACCTTCATCAGCATAATCGTCATCCGAAGCGTAGTCATCATCAGAAGCGTAATCTCCGTCATCCGAATAATCGCTATCAGATGCATAATCGTCATCTGAAGCATAGTCGTCGTCATCCGAATAATCGCTGTCAGACGCATAATCGTCATCTGAAACATAGTCGCTGTCGCTAGCATAATCATCATCGTCTTCAACATCAGTTTGAGCGATTAGGTTCAAAGGAGCTTTTTCCTCCAAAGCTAAAACTGGCAAAAACACCCCGAGTAAAATCATCATAAAAAGTATAATTTTTTTCATCTTAAAATAACTCCTGTATTTAATTTTAATACCCCAATAAGGCTCCTAGCTGGTAGACAAATGTCGCCGCCAAGCCTCCCACGAAAACCGGATACACAAGACTGAAAAGCATCCATTTCGTGCTTTTTGTTTCAGTTCTAATTACAATTGCAGTTGCAATGCACGGCGGGAACAAAGCAATTAAAATCAAAATCGCCAAGCCATCCAAAGCCGTCATTCCAGAATCGGCAGCTTGAAGCCGTTCTTGTAAAACCGCTCCACCTTCAAGGTCTGTCGACTCAACACTGTAAATAGTGCCGAGCGTTGAAACCAAAGCTTCCTTCGCTGCAAAAGAACCCAAAATAGCAATGTTAATTCGCCAATCAAACCCCGCATATTTTGTAACAGGCTCAATCAATTTACCAAGCCATCCCAAGGCAGACCCGTTTAACAATTCACTGTTGTAGTCTGCTCTAATAACTTTCAAATTGGAATTTGCTTGTCGGATAAAACGCGCAGCCGCCTTTGCCTCTGTGTCAACAGCAACAGTATTTTCCATTTTGATTTTTCCCGTTCTTACAATTGCAAAAAAGTACGGATTCACATTTTGCCATTTAGAATAAAATTTTTTTTTCAAAATAGACTTTTCAAAATTACCCGCCTTAGCATATTTTTTCTTAAAAGCGGAATAAGCTTTGTTATAGCTGGTTAAAAAAGCTTTGAAGTCTTCCGCTTGAGCACCGAGCTCAATTTTCCCCTTTAATGCAATTTTTGCAAACTCAGGATTTTCCAAAAAAATTCTATTTTCAACTGAAGTTTGCTTTGAAAAAAAGCTCAAGGTTTGCAAAATCGAAAACCGCTCTTCAAGTCTGTTATAGTTTATAAGCCCTTTTTTATCAACAAAATATTTAGAATAAGAGTTATTAAGTTTTTGCCCTAAATCCGAAAGTACCGCTACTTCTTTTTGTTCATACATTTGAACACTGCTCTTTTTCAAGCCGGGAAAATTTATTCCAAACCAAATTACAACAGAAACCGCAGTTACTGTAGTTGCAACTTTTTTTATAAAGCTCCAAAGTCGCTCAAAGGTACGAGTCATAACACCTTGAAAAGTTGGCATACAATAAGCTGGCAACTCCAAAACAAAGGGAGCAGGCTTTCCGGGAACGACGTACAAACTTAAATACTTTGCCGCAATCAAAGAAACCACCAGTGTAAAAACTGAAAGCCCACCAAGCACAAGCCACTGGATATTTGGGAAAAAAACACCAGTTATAAGAACATAAAATGGTATTTTCGCCATGCAGTTCAAAAAGGGTAAAACTAAAATCGTAACAAGCCTTGCTCTGTCATCACGAATTGTACGGGTTGACATTACACCCGGGACAACACAACCACCCATTATTACACCTGAAAGAATCATAGGAAGAGTCGACTGTCCGTGCAAACCAAACTTCCGCAAAATCCTATCCATAATAAAAGCAAGGCGAGCCATATACCCTATGTCCTCTAAAAAAGCAACAAGGGCAAAAAGGCAAAAGAAAATTGGTACATAGTTTAAAATCATTACTGCACCATCTATAACGCCACTTAAAACCAATCCGCGTAAAACGCCTTCTTGAACCAAGCCTTCGGGCAATAAAACTTGAGATGCACAATTTCGTACAAAACGAAAAACGGGAAAAAGCTTGTCGGTCATTTTATAACCTAAGTCGACAGTAATCCAATAAAAAACTAAAATCAATTCTAGCAATATTAAAATACCATAAACCCGATGACAAAGAACCCTGTCCACTCTGTCAGAAATCGTGTTCCCCATTGTTGAATCTTTGTGATAAATAAAAATGGCTCCGCTTGTAAAAACTCCTGCCAAAACACCTGCAATAATATAAACTGCCAACTTAAATTCAGCCAAACTCGGAATTGCAAAAAAGAGCGATTTTACAATTAAAAAAGTTACCACAAAAAGAACGCAAGCTCCAATGCCACCTGCAATTTTTGTTTTTTTGTTAATCGTAGCAATAGACTTTTTTTCAACAACACTCACACATTGATTTATAATTTTTTTAGCAGCGGTTGCCCTTGACAAGGCTATTTCAACTTCAAACGAATGTTTATGACTTTTAGAATAAGCTTCATTCAATTTTTCAGTCAAAGCAACAATTGAGTCAAAGTTTTTAAAATTATCTTTTTCATCTTCAAGCACATATTTATCTTTTTCACAAAGTTTAATTGCAAGCCAGCGAAGCGGAACAGAATTAGAATCTTCTTGCGCAATTTTTTCACGCTCCAAGGCAGCAATAATTTCTGCAAGGCAGTCTTCCATATCATTACCATACTGCAATTGATATGCCCGCTCCACATCACCTTTTGCAATATTGGAAACCTCTTTTTTCAGTTCCTCAACACCTGTTTTTTTCTTTGCCGACCCCGCAACAACTGGAACTCCCAAAATGCTCGAAAGTTTTTCGGTATCTATTTTTAGCCCCGCATTTTCTGCCATATCCAATTTGTTAATGTACATAACAAGAGGCGTATTCATTTCAAGCAATTGAAAAGTTAAATAAAGATGCCTTTCAAGAGACGAACCGTCAACAATATTAACAACAGCTTGCGGTTTTTCATAAAGTATAAAATTACGACTAACCCGCTCTTCTGGCGAATACGAAGTCAAGCTATAAGTCCCCGGTAAGTCGGTAATTAAAACCTTCCTACCGTCAAAAAAGCTTTCACCCGTTTTCTTTTCAACCGTTATCCCCGGATAATTTGCAACGTGTTGTCTAGCACCAGTTATGGCGTTAAACAAAGTTGACTTCCCGCAGTTTGGTTGCCCTGCAAAAGCAATATTCAACTCCTTACTTTCGTTTGACATTTTAAACCTCTTCTACAATGATGTTTTGTGCTTCACTTTTACGAACTGCAACCAAAGAATTGCAAATCGAAATATCAAAGGGATCTAAAAAAGGCGCCTTTCTCACAATTGAAACTTCTGCACCGGGCAAAAACCCCAAACTCATCAAGCGTTGCAAGGTTTCGCCAGAAAGATTCATTTCTAAAACCACAGCCTTTTTCCCCTGTTCCAATTCGTCTAAAGTCATTCTAGCTAATCCTCACCAAAACTTTTGAAGCCAAGTCATAATCAAGGGCATACTTACTCCCATTCACTGAAAGCAAAATCGGTCCCTTTTTATCCGCCTGAGTTGTTACCACAGAAACCTCCGTGTTAATGTCAAGCCCAAAACTTCTCAGCCTTTCAAACTCGGGCTCATCCCCACCAAAATTAAGCACAGCCCCCGACTCTCCATTTTTCAAAGCAATTAAAGGTATCATATTTTAACTCCACTACCAATTATAAACATTTTTATTTTTTTGTCAAGCGGAGTTTACATTTTTTTAAAGATTTTTTTGACTTTTTTTGCAAATTAAAGCAATTATTGACGATTTTTGCACATTTGGGCGTTCCCGCTTCCAAATATCTATTTGAAAGCGGTCGGGCTATTCGGGGCTGTCGGTACGAACGCACTAAAATATCGTGCGTTCGTGTACAGCGAAAGCATTTTTGAAAAAATGCTTTCGCTCCCCTACTATCCCTA
>JARGFC010000041.1:0-5091 GCA_038397925.1 Treponemataceae bacterium | reverse complement strand
AAACATCCTTGTTTTTTCAATGTGGACGAGTTTTTTGTTTACAAAAAACTCGCAAATGCTTTATACTAACTCGCCGTCCGTGGCGAGGGAGAAAACATCCGTGTTTTTTGTTCCACTCCGAGTTTTGCAACTTGGCAAAATGGTTTGTTGCAAAACATCGCTGTTGCTTTATTTTAGTTCGCCGTCCGTGGCGAGAATGCGTTTTCGCAAAGCACGGACAAGTCTTACAAAGGTTAAGAAAATCAAACCAGTACAATTTTTATAGGCAGGTTTGTATTTCGCTTTTTTTGTAGGTATAAACGGATGAACAATTTTGACAAATTACTTCGCATTTTTCTTGGTTTGCCAAATCTTTAATTTCGTCTTCTGGTAGGAGTTTTATTTTAGACAAAAAAAGAGCTTTTGAACAAGGGCAGTTAAATTCGATGTGGCGAGAAATTAAAATGTTGGGGCTTAAAGTGGAAAACGCTTTTTCCACACAAGTTTTTAGGTCGCCATTTTTTTGCACAAACTCGGCAAGAGAACCAATTGCATTAAAGTTTTTTGTTGCCTCTTCCAAAACGCTTTCTTTGGCGTCTGGCATTGCTTGTAAAAAAAGAGCTGCAACGCTTTCGAGTTTGCCTTTTTTGTCAAACTTTATACTGCTGGTAATTGCCGTTTGAGTTTGCTCGGATTGTAAAAAGTATTCGGTTAAATCTTGAGCGATGTTTTTATGTTTTATTTGGATTGTTCCTGTGATGGTTTTTTTTGCATTTTCAGGATAGCGAATTACTGTAACAAACCCATCACCGAAAAATGGTGCTAAATCCCAGCTTTCTAAAGCAGTATTAAGTTCAATATTATTTTCAAAAAGATAGCCACGCACCCAACCTGCACTGGAAGCTTCTACAGAAAACCCGGGAATCTTCCGGTCAGTTTCATAACGAAAAATTACACGCTCCCGTCCTTTCATCATTGGTATAAACATTGCTACGCACAAACAAGCGTGTCCTAAACAAAGGGTTTCTAAAATTCCTAAATTGTGTTGGGCTTGCATTTGTTCCACTAAAATTCGTCCATTAAAAATTGCCCCTCGTAAACTATTTTCACCTAAAGTAAAAATAGTCATTTCGTCGGCAGGTATATCAAAAACGTCTTTCAAATCAATTTTTATCATAATTTGAATATACTAAAATGGCGGTTCTATTTCAATGGAAAACAAAACTTTTTTACATTTTAAAACCACTTGAAAAAATATAAAATAAAGGTAAAATTTAAAGTGTAGTATTTATGGAAAATCTTATGAAAAAAAAGTTACCTCTGTTGACTGTGTTTATTCTTTTAGTTCTTGCCTTAATAATAATTTTTGTTTTTGTTATTAAATTTGATAAGGGCATTACTGTAGCAAGTTATGGACTTAGCGAAAAAGAGATGGAAGTTTTTGCAGACTTGTGTAAGAGGCAATTCAACGAAAAACAAAAGCTTAAATTTATACGCTTGTCAAGCGAAAAACCGTTATACGATGAATTAAAAGAAAATCCTGAAATCGATATTTTATTTTCGGAAAATGGACTTGCCTTGGAAAGGGCAAAACCACTTTTAGAAAAGTTCGATGTGGCTCTTTTTGAAAAGCTTCCTTCGGTTTTTTCGGGAGTTGGAAATTGGCGAAAAATACTTGACAATGCTGAAGAGTCTGAGCTTGAAAACTCTTATCTTTATGTTTATCCTTTGAGTTATAATATTTTAGAGCTTGTTGTAAAAAAAACTTTTTACCCACTCGCAAGTCGCATACAACTTAACGAACGAAGCAAAATCGAAGAGCTATTAAAACTAGCTAAAAATAAATTTAACTATCCGCTTGCTTTTGCCGCTGCTGATGACGAAACACTTGCATTGATGGTATCCTCGCTTTTAACTGAGATCAATGTTGACTATACGGATGAAAAATTTTCGGCACTTCAAGAGGAAATTGATTTTCACAAAAACTTACCCGCACCATTGCAACAAGTTTTGGATATCCTTATTTCTTGGAAAAAGGCTGGCTTTTTGCATAGTCAGTGGTACGATTTAGTTGATACAGATGTGCAAAACTTTTTGGAATTTAACCAAAGCCCAATGGCAATTATGACAGTCGAAAAACATATAAAAGGTGACCGCAATTTTATGGAAGAGTATGCACAGCAAAATATGCTTTTAGCTGAAACCCTTGCAGGCTCTAATATTCCTGCCCGCCTTATTTCTATTGGGCTGGTGCAAAAAAAGCGAAAAGATGAAACAAAGGAAGCGCTTGCTAAACTTTTAAGTTTTTTTCAAAGTCTTGAAGCTCAAACTGAAATTATAAAAAAGCTTGACCTTATCGCTGTAGAATATAGTGCCAATACTTCTGTTGCGTGTTCAAAGGCGGCGGGCTGGGTGTATTCTTCAAATTCTATTACTCCAACAATTGACAAAATGCTTTTTGAAACAGACAAAGACCGTAAAAAGTTTTTCAAAGAAGTTCGCTCTTACATTTTCCAAGACGGTATAGGTTATTAAAGCATTTAGGTGGAATAAATCCACCCTTATTTCGAGCAAGCACAAAACTTCCCGTTACATTTTTTTAGCTCTTCCAAAAAGCTTGGAAAAGAAATTTTATAGCACTCATAATTATTTACGATGCTTGTGTTTTTTTGACCGAGTGCAAAACTAATTAGCATCATCGCAATTCGATGGTCGCCAAAAGAGTCTACGCAAATAGTTTTGTTTATATAACTCGTTTTATTATCAACTTTTTCGCGCAAGTTTTTGTCCGAGCTTGTAAGATTATCGTAGCCCAACGCTACAATATGCCCTTCGCGTTCTTCAAACTTCGCCCCAAATTTTTTTAATTCGCTTATACTTGTTTTAATACGGTCGGTTTCTTTGTAACGGGCAATTTCCCCATTTACGATTATACTGTTCCCCTGTGCTAAACTTGCAATGGCAAAAACTACAGGGAGTAAATCGGGGGTTTCGCCAATATCTATTTTTGCTGCCGTTAGGCTTTGTTTTTCGGCAATGCGTATATACTCGCTATCATAATTAAAAGCTATATTAAACAAAGTCAAAAAATCCAAAATTTTCATATCGCCTTGAGTCCTGTCCGCAAGAGCCTTTATTGTCAAAGCACTTTTAGTGGAAAGGGCCGCCAAAATAGGAAAGGCAACTGCCGACCAGTCGGACAAGATTGTTTTGCTAAAAGCATTTAATTTTTTTTCTCGAGCATCAAGCTTAAAAAACTTTTTGTCGGCAGAAAATATTTCAAACTCAAAACCCAAACTTTCAAGCCAAGACCTTGTCATATTTACATAAGGCGCTTCACCGAAATTTGCCAAGCTCAATTCCAAGCTAAACCCAAAAATTGCTGTCGCCAAAAATAAACCGCTAATACATTGTGAAAACTTTCCATCCAAATTAAGATTCAAAAATTTATCGCAATGGTGACCTTCAAGTTTAAGTGGCAAAAAACCTGCGTTCGTTTGAAAGCTGAGTTTTCGCTTTTGATACAATTCTACAAGTTGTGTTAATGGGCGTTTTTGCAGGGAGGCATCTCCGTCAAATAAAAAAGTTTTTTTACAAAAAGAAAAAATCACCGCAAGAAAATACAAAAGCGTTCCAGAGTTTTCACAATTTATCAAAAAGATTTTTTTTTGGCTTTTTTCAATATGAGCGACCAAACCTTCTTTAGGCGGCATCACTCGCAAATCCATTGAAGCTTTAGTTTTTTTAACTATTTCAAATTCGCAACCAAGCTCCTCAAAAATATTCAATGCAGTTTGAACATCTTCGCTGTTTAAAACGTTTTTCAGCTCCGACACATTTTTTGCAAAACAAGATAAAACGACAGCTCGTATACTATGACTTTTTGAAGGAGGCACTTCAAAGCATCCATTCAAACTAGACTTAAAAATCTTTATTTTCATTTTATTTCCGTTATAAAAATTTTATCAAAGCTAAAATAATTTTACAAGCCACGAAAGATTTTCTCAATAGTTTGACTTGTTTTTTTTGCAAGACTTTTGTAAACTAAGCCTATGAATATTTACGATTTAGATTTGTACTTTCGAAAGCTTATTCCCATTTCAGACTTTGACAATTATGATGCATCCCAAAACGGCTTGCAAGTTGCCTGTTCTAAAAAGCCGATTAAAAAAGTCGCTTTTGCAGTTGACGCTTGCTTGGACAATTTTCAAAAAGCGGCTCAGTTAAATGCAGATGTTTTATTTGTTCATCACGGTTTGTTTTGGGGAAAGTCATTAACAATTACGGGACAGCATTATGTTCGCATTAAAGAATTAATCCAAAACGACATTGCTCTTTACGCCGTACATCTTCCGCTGGACGCAGATGCCAATTATGGTAATAACGCAGGACTTGCTCGCAATCTTGAACTTAAAAACATTCAATATTTTAGAAATTATGCGGGTATCCAAATTGGTGTTAAAGGTGAAATTCCACAAGACTACAAAGACGGAATTACCATCGAAGAGCTAATTTCCAAACTTTTTCCCGGCGGCGAAAAAGCCCAAACGATTTTACCATTCGGGAAAAAACTCATAAAAACAGTTGGTATAGTTTCAGGCGAAGGAAGTCGTAGCCTAAGCGATGCTATTGCCGAAAATCTCGACTGTTTTATCACAGGCGAAATCAAACACAAAAACTACCACGAAGCCCTAGAACACAAAATCAACCTAATCGCTGGCGGACACTATCAAACAGAAACCGTCGGCGTCAAACTCATAAGCGAAAAATTATATGAAGACACAAAAATCGAAACAGTTTTTATCCACACCCCAACAAATTTATAATTTTTAGTTAGTGGGCGTTCTCAGAATATCCCGCCACGGATGTCGGGTTAGTGCCTAGCTTTTGCGAGTTTTGAATTTCATAAAAATATAATAAAAATTCAAAACTCGACGGGTAACAAAAAACACGGACGTTTTTTGTTACCCTCGTTAGGCACATTCAAAGTTGGTTTGCGTTTTTCAAAACGCAAACCAAAACAAAATTGTGGCGATAATTTACGCCACAATTTTGGTCGGAGCCGAAGCGAGAGCTTTGAATACGCCGACCCGAACGATAGTGAGGGGAACG